>NZ_JBFAIA010000002.1:0-184713 GCF_040654455.1 Nonomuraea sp. NPDC050691 | reverse complement strand
GCGGCGATGGTCGCGCGGATGCCTGCCGGGGTGAGGAGGTTCCCCGCCGCCGCGGGGTCCGCGGGCTCCGTGGGGTCCGTGTCGGCGCCCCGCCAGCTCGACCAGCCACACCCCGTCGGGGAACTTCGCGGGGCTCGTCCATGTCTGAGCCGCTTCGAGGGCCGCCTCGAGGGCCGCTTCGAGGGCGAGCCGGGTCTTGCCCACGCCACCCGGCCCGGTGAGCGTCACCAGGCGGCTCACGGCGAGCAGGTCACGGACGGCGGCCAGCTCACCGCCCCGGCCGACGAGGTCGCTGAGAGCCGCGGGCAGGTTCGTGACCGGCCTGTGCGGGGTGGCGCGCATGTCCGTAGTGGCGGGCACGTCGGAAGTGGCGGGTATATCAGCAGTGGCCGCCATGTCCGGAGTGGCGGGCACGTCGGGAGTGGCGGGCATACCCGAAGAGACGGGCGCGTCCGGAGAGGCCGCCCCACCCGAGGTGGCGGCCCGCCCAGAGGTCGCGGGCCGCCCGGGAGTGGGTGCGCCGGGAACGGGCCCGGAGAGGACCGTGGAGGGCCCCGTCAGGGGATGGGCGGACAGGGCGGGGTCGTGGCGCAGGATGGCCTCGTGCAGGGCCCTGAGCTCCGGTGACGGGTCCAGCCCCAGCTCGTCGGCCAGCAGGGTCCGCAGCTCGCCGTAGCTGGCCAGGGCCTCGCTCTGGCGGCCATGCCGGTAGAGGGCGAGGATGTGCAGCGCGCGCAGCCGTTCGCGTAGCGGGTGGAGAGTCACGAGACCCGCGAGATCGGTGTCCTCGCCGAGCGCCAGCCGCGCCTCCGCCCGCTCCTCGAGGGCCGCCAGCCGCGCCTCCTCCAGGCGGGCGATCTCCGGCCGGGCGAAGCCCGCGTCGGCGAACTCCGCGTACGCGGGCCCTCGCCACAGTGCCAGCGCCTCGTCCAGCCGCTCCAGCCGCCCCCTCAGCCGTACGACCTCCGCCTCCCCCGGCCCCAGCCGTACGCCCGCCGTCTCCCCCGGACCGCCCCTGGACCCGGGGGCGGTGCGGCCGAGGAGGGCGAGGAAGCGGGACGCGTCCGTGTCCGCCGGCGCCAGGAGGTAGCCCGCCGGCCCGTACGTGATGAGCCCAGGGACGCCGAGCGCCCGCCGGAGCTGCGAGACCCGGGCCTGGAGCGTGCCCGCCGGGTTGCGCGGCAGCCGCTCCCCCCACAGGTCGTCGATGAGCCGGTCGGCCGGCACCGGGCCGCCTCCGTGCGCCAGCAGGTCGGCCAGCAGGGCACGCACCTTCGGCTCGGCCACCCGGACCGGGCCGCCGTCGTCCGCCCACACCGCGAGCGGGCCGAGCACACCGAAACGCACCACGATGATGGACAACCCGTAGCGGGCCCGAAGGAATTCCGTAGCGGCCCGGCGCAGGCTGGCCGCATGACTGATGTGACGGTGATCGGCCTCGGGCCGATGGGCGCGACGATGGCGGCGACCTTCCTCGCCGCGGGCCACGACGTGACGGTGTGGAACCGCACGGCGAGCAAGGCCGAGCCGCTGGTGGCCAAGGGGGCGAGGCTCGCCGCCTCCCCCGGCGACTCGGGCGAGCTGCTGGTGATCAGCCAGCTCGACTACCAGGCGATGTACGACAGCTTCGGTGACCTGCGGCTGGACGGGAAGGTGCTGGTGAACCTCAGCTCCGGCACCCCGGAGGAGCTGCGGGAGGCGGCCCGCTGGGTGGCCGGGCGCGGCGGCGTTCTCGTGACGGCCGGGATCATGGTGCCGCCCCCCGGCATCGGACAGCCCGGCGCGTACGCCTTCTACAGCGGCCCCAAGGACGCCGTGGACCGGCACGCCGAGACGCTGCGAGCCCTGGGCGACGTCCACTACATGGGCTCGGACGAGGGCCTGGCGATGATGTTCTACCAGGCCCAGCTCCTGGTCTTCTGGTCGAGCCTGACCAGCTACATGCACGCGCTCGCGCTGCTCGGCTCGGCCGGGGTGGAGCCCGCGGTGTTCATGCCGTACGCGCAGGAGACGTTCACCCAGCTCGGCGGCGACGGCCCGATGGGGTTCGCGAAGATCCTGGCCGAGGAGGTCGCGGCCGGGGTGTACCCGGGCGAGCTCAACAGCCTCACCATGCAGGCGGTCGGCATGGGCCACGCCGTCCACGCGCTCCGTGACGCGGGGGTGGAGACCACGGTGCCCGACGCGCTGAAGGCGCTCTTCGAGCGCGCCGCCTTCACGGAGGGGCGCGGCCAGGAGGGCCTGGGCACCGTGTTCGAGTCGATCAGGAAGCCGTAGCGGCCGGCGCTCCTGTTACGTTACGTCTCATTTGACCTAGGTCGGCAAAGGGCGCGAATGAGACAACATGTGAGTATTCCGCTGCCGGACGGCAGCTCGCTGGCCGCGACCGTGGCGCTGCCGGAAGGGGAGGCGCCGCCGGGAGGATGGCCGGGCGCCGTGGTCGTCCACGAGATCTACGGCATCGAACCCGACATGCTCGACGTGGTGGACCTGTTCGCCGCGCACGGGTACGCGGCCGTCCTTCCCGACCTGTACAGCCACGGCAGCAGGATCGGCTGCCTGGCCCGGGCCATGCACCAGCTCTCGACCGGCAGGCCGGGCCGGCCAGCCGCCGACATCGACGCGGCCCGGGCCTGGCTGGCCGGTCGCGACGACGTCGACGACGACCGGCTCGGCGTGATCGGGTTCTGCATGGGCGGCGGGTTCGCCCTCGCGTACGCGGCGAGCGCGCCGCCCGGCGTGCGGGCCGCCTCGGTGAACTACGGCCTGGTCCCCCGCGACCGCGATGAGCTGCGGCCGGTGTGCCCGGTCGTGGGCTCCTACGGCGGCCGCGACCAGGGGTTCCGTTCGCACGGCGCCCGCCTGCGCGAGCACATGCGGGCGCTCGGCATCGAGCACGACGTCGAGATCTATCCGGCCGCCGGGCACTCCTTCATGACCGACGGCCACCACCCGGTCGCGCGGCTCGCGCTGTTCCCCCTGAGTCACGGCCACGTCGCCGCGGCGGCGGACGACGCGTGGCGGCGCACCTTCGTCTTCTTCGACGAACACGTCGCCGGCCACGCGTAGCGCCCCGGCAGCCGTCTCAGTGGTTGGCGAGGAAGGCGAGCAGGTCCTGCCGGGTGATGAGGCCGGCGGGCTTGCCGTCCTCCAGCACCACCGCGGCGTCGGCCTTCTCCAGCGCCTCGACCGCGCGCGCCACCGGCTCGCCGCTGCCGATCGTCGGCAGCGGCGCCGACATGTGCTCGGCGATCGGGTCGTCGGACGACAGCTTGCCGTGGTAGAGCGCCTCCAGCAGGTCGCGCTCGACGATCGAGCCGACGACCTCGGCCGCCATGACCGGCGGCTCCTCCTTCATGACCGGGAGCTGCGAGACGGAGTACTCGCGCATGATCGAGATGGCCGTGCCGACCGACTCGTGCGGGTGGGCGTGCACGAACTCCGGCAGGCTCGCGCCCTTGCGCGCCAGCACGTCGCCGACCAGGCCCTCGTCCGAGGTCTCGGTCAGGAAGCCGTAGTCGGCCATCCAGTCGTCGTTGAAGATCTTGGACAGGTAGCCGCGCCCGCCGTCGGGCAGCAGCACGACCACGACGTCGTCGGGCCCGGCCTTGGCCGCCACCTGGAGCGCCGCGACCACGGCCATGCCGCACGAGCCGCCCACGAGCAGCCCCTCCTCCCGGGCGAGGCGGCGGGTCATGTTGAAGGAGTCCTTGTCGGACACCGCGATGATCTCGTCGCAGATCCCGGTGTCGTAGGTGGCGGGCCAGATGTCCTCGCCGACGCCCTCCACGAGGTACGGCCGGCCGGAGCCGCCGGAGTAGACCGAGCCCTCGGGGTCAGCCCCGATGATCTTGACCCGGCCGCCGGAGACCTCCTTGAGGTAACGGCCCGTGCCGCTGATCGTGCCGCCGGTGCCGATGCCGGCCACGAAGTGGGTGATCCTGCCCTCGGTCTGCTCCCACAGCTCGGGCCCCGTCGAGTGGTAGTGGGAGTCGGGGTTGTTGACGTTGGAGTACTGGTCGGGCTTCCAGGCGTTGGGCGTCTCCCGGGCGAGCCGGTCCGAGACCGAGTAGTACGACTCGGGGTGGTCCGGCGCGACCGCGGTCGGGCAGACGACCACCTCGGCGCCGTAGGCCCGCAGCACCGCGATCTTGTCCTGGGCCACCTTGTCCGGCACCACGAACAGGCACCGGTAGCCCTTCTGCTGGGCCACGATGGCCAGGCCGACGCCCGTGTTGCCCGAGGTCGGCTCGACGATGACACCACCGGGCCGCAGCTGGCCGGACGCCTCCGCGGCCTCGATCATGCGGACGGCGATCCGGTCCTTGACCGAGCCGCCGGGGTTGAAGTACTCGACCTTGGCGAGCACCTGGGCGGGCACCCCCGCGGAGACCTTGTGCAGCCTGACGAGCGGCGTGTTGCCCATGAGCTCGACCAGGGAATCGTGTACGCGCACCGAGGTGTTCACCTTCTTTACCAAAGCTTGATCAGCTTGCCCGTCGCCGAGGACCCGTGGGGGTGGCGGGCGCTCGGCTAGTTTTCAAGCAAACGCTACCGCCGAGTTCGGATGAGGGGAGCACCCACATGGTCTGGGCAGCGGGGGTGGCGAGGGCCGCCCGGAAGATCGCCATCGCGGCGGCCCTCGGAGGCGGCGGGCTGACGGCCCTGGGGGCCACGGCGTACGGGCTGCTGATCGTGGAGAGCCTGGTCGCGCGCAAGGTGATCGGCCGACCGCACGGCCTGGACGGGCCACCCTCCGACGGCGTGTACGGCGCCTACCCGGGCCCTCCGGTGCGGCTGGTGATGCTGGGCGACTCCACCTCCATCGGGCTCGGCGTGAGCTCTCCGGCCAAGACGCCGGGGGTGCTCATCGCGGAGGGCCTGGCGCACGTGGCCGAGCGGCCGGTGCGGCTGGACGTCCTCGGCAAGTCGGGCGCGCCGTCGGCGGCGCTGGTCGAGCAGGTGGACCAGGCGCTGCGACTGGACCCGGACGTGGCGGTCATCTTCGTCGGCGCGAACGACGTGGTGACGCAGACGCCGCCCGCGATGGCCGTGCGCCATCTGGTCAAGGCCGTGCGGCGGCTGCGGGAGGCGGGCGCGGAGGTGGTCGTCGGCACCTGCCCGGACCTCGGCACCGTACGGCCGATCGCGCAGCCCCTGCGCTGGGTGACGCGGCGCTGGAGCCGCCAGCTCGCCGCGGCGCAGACCGTGGCGGTCGTGGACGCGGGCGGCCGGACGGTGGCGTTCGCCGACCTCCTGGGCCCGGAATTCGATACAAATCCGGGCGAGATGTTCGGACCGGATCGTTTCCATCCATCTGACCGAGGTTACGCCTCCGCCGCTTACGCGGTGCTACCTTCTGTATGCACTGCGTTGGGGTTGTGGCCCGAACCGCGACCCGCGCGCGGCGAAGGACTGCAACCGATTTACCTCGCGGCGGCCACGGCCGCGGAGGAGCCCGGCACCGAGGTTTCCGCGACCCGGGTCGCGGGGCGGGCGACAGGTCCCTATGGCAGATGGGTGACGTTGTTCCGCCGCCGCCCCGGCGAGATGGTCAACGACGCCTGACACCGGTCACCCTCCGCTCCTGGGCCGTCACCCCTCGTCCCCTTTGGAGTGGATGGACCGTGCTCCGGCCTCTCGCGCAACCCGCCCTCGCTCTCTCCGGCGTCCTCGCCGCGACCACGGCCCTGGCCGGCTGCTCCGGCAGCGACGCGGCCACGGCGGCCTTCCCCGCCTGGAACGACACCCAGGTCAACGTCGTCAGCCGGATGGTCACCGCCGGCGGGGTGGTCGCGGCCACGTCGATGAAGCCCGACGGCACGCTGGAGACCGTCGCCACCGGCCTGTCCGACGGCAAGCGGCTGTGGGCGCACCCGGCCACGATGGCGGGCCGGCTGCCGGGCATGGGCGTCTCCGCCCCGGCCGTCGTCGACTTCCCCGGGCAGGGCGGCCGGCGCGAGGCCGTGGTGGTGGCGCTCGACCCGGCCCGCAAGGGCCGCTGGACCGCCACGCTCGTCGCCCGCGACGCCCGCACCGGGCAGCAGCGCTGGACGCGGCCGATCCACTCCACCTTCGGCCCGCAGCGCTGCGGCCCGTACGTGTGCCTGGCCGAGAACACCGCCCTGGCGTCGGCGCGCGTGGTCGTGCTCGACCCGGCCACGGGAGCGCTCAGGTGGAAGCTGCCGGGCATCGCCGAGGTCGAGTGGTCCGACGACGAGCGCGTGCTCGTGCTGCGCCTGGCCGCCGACCCGGTGATCGAGTCGTACGAGCTGAAGACCGGCAAGCCGCAGTGGCAGCAGCCGATCGAGCAGGCGCTCGGCCCGGGCATCGACCTGTCGGGCGGCTGGGCGTTCGGCGCGGCGGGTCCCGACCTGGTCGGCTACCTCGCCCCCTACACCAACCCGCGCACGAAGAAGATCTCCACGTTCGGCCTGTTCTCGGTGAAGATCGCCGACGGCACGGTCAACTGGATGCGGCCGTCGGTGGTGCGCGTCTACCCGAGCGGCAGCCCCGGCTTCGCGCCGGTGGTGCGCCCGGTCGACCAGCGGGGCGGCTACGGCGGCTTCGCCCGGCTCGACGCCGGCACGGGGCGGGTGGTCGGCCAGATCACCGCCGCCGAGGTGCCCGGCTCCGGCTGGTGGCTGGCCTTCCCCGACCGCATGGAGAAGCTGGGCTTCCTCAAGCACGACGCGAAGGGCACGGTCTTCGACCTCACCTCCGGTCGCCCGGTGCCGGTCGAGGAGGAGCGCGGCTGGTCGTTCTGCGTCACCGACCCCAAGCCGCTGCCGCTGCGCGGCCAGCCGGCCGGGTTCTACTCGGTGGCGGCCCTGTGCGAGTACGACCTCGCGACGGGCAAGCGGCTCTCCGGCGCGCAGGCCCCGCCGTCGTGGTTCACCGGCAGCCAGAACGGCTGGCGGCTGTGGCGCGACGAGAAGGGCGGCATGCACGCCGTCAACGACAACACCGCCCCGGCACCCGGCATGTACGGCTGACCAAAGTTCGCAAGGCGGCAAAAAGGCCAGATATCCCCAACACCGACGGGCACCTGGCTCCTCCACAGCGCTGGAATATAGTTCTGGTTAGAGTGCTGACAAAGGAGGGGCCACATGCCCGAGGCAGTCATCGTCGCCACCGCCCGCTCGCCCATCGGGCGTGCCTTCAAGGGGTCCCTCAAGGACCTGCGGCCCGACGACATCACGGTGCAGATGATCCAGGCGGCGCTGGCCAAGGTGCCGCAGCTCGACCCGACGACGATCGACGACATCATGCTCGGCTGCGGACTGCCGGGCGGCGAGCAGGGCTTCAACATGGCCCGCGTGGTCGCCGTGCTGCTGGGCCTGGACAACGTGCCCGGCACCACGATCACCCGCTACTGCTCGTCCTCGCTCCAGACCACCCGCATGGCCTTCCACGCGATCAAGGCGGGCGAGGGCGACGTGTTCGTCTCGGCCGGCGTGGAGATGGTCTCGCGGTTCGTCAAGGGCAACTCCGACTCGCTGCCCGAGACCCAGAACCCGCTCTTCGGTGACGCGGTCGCCCGGACGAAGGAGTTCGGCGAGGGCGGCCACACCTGGCACGACCCGCGCGAGGACGGCCGGGTGCCCGACATCTACATCGCCATGGGCCAGACCGCCGAGAACCTCGCCCAGCTCAAGGGCGTCACCCGCCGCGAGCAGGACGAGTTCGGCGTCCGCTCCCAGAACCTCGCCGAGAAGGCGCTGGCCGACGGCTTCTGGCAGAAGGACATCACCCCGGTGACGCTGCCCGTCGGCACCGTGGTGAGCAAGGACGACGGGCCGCGGCCCGGCACCACCTACGAGGGCGTGTCCGGGCTCAAGCCGGCCTTCCGCCCCGACGGCACGGTCACGGCCGGCAACTGCTGCCCGCTCAACGACGGCGCCGCCGCGGTGGTCGTCATGAGCGACGTGAAGGCGGCCGAGCTGGGCATCACGCCGCTGGCCCGCATCGTCTCGACGGGCGTGACCGGCCTGTCGCCCGAGATCATGGGCCTCGGGCCGGTCGAGGCGTCGCGGCAGGCGCTGGCCCGCGCAGGGATGGCGATCGAGGACGTGGACCTCGTGGAGATCAACGAGGCGTTCGCCGCCCAGGTCATCCCGTCGTACCGGGACCTCGGGATCGACCTCGACCGGCTGAACGTCAACGGCGGCGCCATCGCCGTGGGGCACCCGTTCGGCATGACCGGCGCCCGCATCACCTCGACGCTCGTCAACAGCCTCCAGCACCACGACAAGACGATCGGCCTGGAGACGATGTGCGTGGGCGGCGGCCAGGGCATGGCCATGCTCCTGGAGCGCCTCTCCTGAGGGCGTGACGGCCCTGACAGCGCGACGGCCGCCGGGTGCGGGCACCTGGCGGCCGTGGCCGTCGTCCGGCCGGGACGGGGCCGCTCAGCCGCGGACATCCGGGCGGCCGTGCGGGTCAGCCGTGGATGTCGGGGCCGGCGCGGGTGGGCGTGATCCGGAGGACGACCCGCCGCTCGCGTTCCATGGCGGCGCGGTAGTCGTCCCAGTCGGGATGCTCACCCGAGATGTCCCGGTAGTAGGAGACCAGGTGATCCATGGCCTCCGGCAGGCTGACGACCTGCGCCGTGCCGTCCACCTGCACCCACTCGCCGAAGAAGCCGTCGGTGAACGCGCAGATCGACACCTGCGGGTCGCGGCGGACATTCCGTGTCTTGACCGCCGTCTCCCGCGTGCTGATCACGATGTGGCCCTCGGCGTCCACGCCCACCACCACCGGTGAGAGCTGCGGACGCCCGTCGGCGTGCCGGGTGTGGAGCACGGCGCGGTGCGCGCGCCGCAGGAAGTCGCGTGCCTTGTCCAGATCCATCCGTCCATGATGACGCGCCCGAGCCGGCGGCACGGGCGCGTCAGCGGGACTTGGGAGCCTCTAGATGAAGCCCATGCGGTTACGGCGGTGGCGCTCGTGCTCGTGGACGATCGCCGCCGCGTAGCCATGTGTCAGCCCGTGCTCCTGTGCGAGCCAGTTGGCCCGTTCGTCACACCTGAGGAACGATGGGCCGTTGTCGATGGCTTGGAACCACTCGGGGAGTTCGCGTCCCGTTATCGATGGGACCCTTGCGATCAGCTTCGTTTGCGTCTCCGGTGAGTGGTTCAAGGACATGGGCACCTCCACGGAATAAGGTCCTTTGCTTGACACTGCAACACTCAACCCGTGATCGCAACCCCAAAGTCGCCACCACTTCGTTACACGGGGTTCATCGTCGAGCGCTAAGCGAAGGGGCCCCGCCGGATCGGCGGGGCCCCTTCGGGTGTCCGTGCGCGGCTGAGCCGGGGCTCAGTCGCTGTTGGTGAAGTAGCTGATGAAGCGCAGCACCTCGAGGTAGATCCAGACGAGGCTCAGCGTGAGGCCGAACGCGCACTGCCAGGCGAACTTCTCCGGAGCGCCCTGCTTGACGCCCTGCTCGACGGCGTCGAAGTCGAGCAGGAGGAAGAAGCAGCCGAGGAGGATCATCGCGATGCTGAAGATCCAGCCGATCGGGCTGTCGGTGCGCAGGCCGAGGCCGGTGCCGTTGAAGATGGCGACAAGGAGGTTGACCAGCACGAGGCCGAGGGCCGCGACGCCGGCGGCGACGACGTACTTCACCAGCTTCGACGTGACGCGCACGATGCGCAGCGCGTAGACCGTCAGGACGGCGCCGAAGGCCAGTGCCGTGCCGAGCACCGCCTGGATCACGATGCCGGGGAAGCGCGTCTCGAAGAACCAGCTGATCGCCCCGAGGAACACGCCCTCGAAGAGGGCGTAGCCGAGGATGAGGGCGGGGTTGGTGCTCTGCTTGAAGGAGGCGACCAGACCGAGGACCAGGGCGACGATGGCCGAGACGACGGCGACGCCCATGGGGACCTGGAAGTACCACGCCGCCGCGGCGCCCGCGACCAGCACGCCGAGGGTCATGAACCCGCGGACCACCACGTCGTCGAGCGTCATCGTGCGGAAAGCCGGCCTGGCCGGAGGAGCGTACGAGGGGGTCTCGTACATGTTCTGCAACTGCGCGGGGGTCGGGGTGGGCGCGCCCCACCCGGCTGACTGCTGTCGTGTCTTGCTGAAAACCGGGTTCTTGCTCTCCATCTTTGCCTCCTGCGCGCCGAGCCTATGGGACGGGTCGCCGCCTAGGTCGGCTCGCGCTCAGATCTATGTGGTTTCGAGACTTCAACGCGATGACAACGAACGCGGGTTCCGGTGAGTTCCCGGCCACCGTTAGTGAAGGTTCCGGTGAGTTCCCGGCCACCGTTAGTAAGGGAGAAACGCATTTCCCGTGGTAGACGCAGGTGCCCCCGGCGGGATTCGAACCCGCACGTCAACCCTTTTAAGGGGTTTGCCTCTGCCATTGGGCTACGGGGGCGCCGCAATCATACGATTGGGACCATACTTCCGAGGAGCACAACTTCGCATCATGAGTCACAACTGTGAAGTGTGCGGTGAAGTGATAGGGCCCCTGGCACTGTGTCCAGGAAGGGACAGCCCCATCGCATGGTCCCGTAAGTGCGGAATACCCCCGGCCAAGGAGGCATCGGCTTCGATGGTGACGGGATCTCTCGTTCCTCGCAAGCAGTGCAGGTGAGGGCATCGACGGCCGGTGCCGCCGGGCTTCCCGGGCCCGCCGGTCACGGCCGGGCCGGTTCGACGGGGCGGAAGGTGATCTCGGAGTCGAGGCCCGATCCGGTCTCCGCGAGATCGCGCGCGAGGGCCCCGGTGTCGACCGCCCCGGGCAGTTCGACGTCGGCGATGAGCACGTACAGGTGCCCGGTCAGGCGGGTGCTCATGCCGGTGATGTTGCCGCCGACGGCGGCGAGCACGGCGCTGACGGCGGAGATGATGCCCGGCCGGTCGGGGCCGTGGAGGGTCAGCACGTAGCCGTGGCCGCCGGAGGCGCAGCCGAAGCGGCGGCGGGCCTCCACGGCGGCCGCGGTCACCACGAGGTCGCGGGCCCGCAGCCGTTTGGTGATCTCCTCGGCGTCGAGGTCGCCGGAGACCAGGAACATCATCGCGATGTGGCCGCCGAGCAGCGTCATCGTCGAATCGGTGATGTTGGCACCGCACTCGGCCAGCGAGCCGGTGACCGCGGCGATGACTCCGGGCCGGTCGACGCCGAGCACGGTCACCGCTGAGAGCGCCACCCGCGCATCCCCTTTCGTTCGGCAGGACGCGGGCGCCGGAACGCCCCGGCGCGAGGACGCCGGGGCGCTGCCGTGCATGTGCTCAGTGACGCATCGTCGCCACGGCGGCCCGGAATCCGTCACGCGGGTGCTCGACCTCGCCGAGCGAGATCGTCTCCCGCTTGAAGAACAACGCCAGGGTCCAGTCGACGACGACGCGGACCTTGCGGTTCAGCGTCGGCACCCGCGACAGATGGTAGGTGCGGTGCATGAACCACGCAGGGAATCCGCGAAGCTTCACTCCGTAGACGTTGGCCACACCCTGGTGCAGGCCGAGACCGGCGACCGATCCCACATACTTGTGGCGGTAGTCGACCAGTTGCTCCCCGCGGAGGTAGCGGATGATGTTGTCGGCGAGTACCTTCGCCTGCCGCACCGCGTGCTGGGCGTTGGGGGCGCAGTACTGACCGGGGTTGGTCACGTCGGGCACTCCCGCGACGTCGCCGGCGGCGAAGGCGTCCCTGGTGCCGGCGACGGTCAGCGCGGCGGTGGTCTTGATCCGGCCGCGCTCGTCGAGCGGCAGGTCGGTGGAGTTGACGACCACGCTCGGCTTGACGCCCGCGGTCCAGACGAGGGTGTCGGCCTCGAACTCCGAGCCGTCGGAGAGCACGACGTGGCCGCCGACGCACGACTCCAGGCGCGTGTCGAGCTTGACCTCGATGCCGCGCTCGCGCAGCTGCTCCAGCGTCCACTTGCCCATCTCGGGCCCGACCTCGGGCAGCACCCGGTTCGTGGCCTCGACCAGCACCCAGCGGAGGTCGGCGGGGGTGAGGTTGCGGTAGTAGCGGGTGGAGTCCTTGGCCATGTCCTCCAGCTCGGCCAGCGCCTCGACGCCCGCGAAGCCGGCGCCGACCACGACGAAGGTGAGCGCGCGGCGCCGCACCTCGAGGTCGTCGGTCGACTCGGCCACGTCGAGCAGGTGCAGGACGCGGTTGCGCAGCGCGATGGCCTCGCCGACGGTCTTGAAGCCGATGCCGATGTCGGTGAGCCCGGGGATGGGCAGGGTCCGCGAGATGGAGCCGGCGGCCATCACGATGACGTCGTAGGAGACCTTGCGCGCCTCGCCCTCGGCGGGCTGGAAGGTGGCCACGCGGGCGGCGTGGTCCACCTCGGTCACCGTGCCGTTGAGGATCCGCACCTTGGGCAGCACCCGGCGCAGGGGGGCGACCATGTGCCGCGGCGACAGGTTGCCCGCCGCGGCCTCCGGCAGGAACGGCTGGTAGGTCATGTAGGACTGGGGGTCGATGATCGTGATGCTCGCCTCGCCGTTGCGCAGCTCCCGGCCGAGCTTGCGCTGGAGGCGCAGAGCGGTGTAGAGGCCGACGTAACCGCCGCCAACGATCAAGATGTGCTTGTTCATCTGAGGCCCATCTTTCGTGGAGCTTGTGAAAGTATTCACAAGCCTACGCCAGGGTGGGCCGAGAACTCCAATTCGTGATCAATGCAACGCGTCACACCGAGAGCTCGCGGGCCCGGAGGAAGACGTCGTCGAGCATCCGGGCCGTCACGCGGCCGGTGAACGTGTTCTGCTGACTGGGGTGGTAGCAGCCGAGCAGCGTCACCGGCGTCCCCTCGTACGCGATCGCCACCTCGGCCCCGTGCCCGAACGGCGGCCTGACCCGCGGCAGGGTGTGACCGGCCTCCTTCAGCGCGGGCCACACGGCCTGCCAGGCGTAGCCGCCGAGCGCCACGATCACCCGCACCGACGGCGCGGTCAGCTCGATCTCCCGCGTCAGCCACGGGAAGCAGGCGGCCTTCTCCTCCGGCGCCGGCTTGTTGGCGGGCGGCGCGCACCGCACCGAGGCCACCACCCGGGTGCCGATCAGCCGCTGGCCGTCGTCCGCGTGCGTGCTCGTCTCCTGGGCGGCCAGGCCGCAGCGGTGCAGCGAGGCGAACAGCCAGTCGCCGCTGCGGTCGCCGGTGAAGATGCGGCCGGTCCGGTTGCCCCCGTGGGCGGCCGGGGCCAGCCCGGTGATGAGGATGCCCGGGCGCTCGTCGCCCCATCCCGGGACCGGCCGCCCCCAGTACGTCTCGTCCGCGAACGCGCGCCGCCTCACCCGGGCGACCTCTTCGCGCCACTCCACCAGGCGGGGACAGGCCCGGCAGACGGACTGCCGGGCGGTGAGCTCCGCGAGGGTGGTGCTGGTGGCGGCGAGGCGGCGCACGTCCGCGGGGTCCTGGGCGACCGGCGTGTCAGCCGTCGCCGGGTCGCCGGGCCAGCCGGTGCCGGGAGGTACGAAGCTCATGCCTCCGATGGTGCCCGATCAACGGGACCGCTTCGGCGTGGGCGTGGCGCTCGGCTTCCCGGGGGTAGCCGTGGCCGTGGCGTCGGCGGGGGTCGGCGCTTCCGTGGCACTGGCCGTCGCCCCCGGCTCCGCGGTCGGCATCAGCGGCGCCGACGAGGCGGTGGGGCACGGAGGCGGTGCCGTGGCAATGGCAGTGGTCTCATCGGTCGTGTCCGGATCGGCGACCAGCGGCAGAGGGTAGCGGTTGAGGATGGGCTCGCCGCAGGACCGGTCGACCGAGTAGCCGTAGTTCTCCGGGTGGGTGATGACCGGGTTGCCGTCCTGGTCGTAGAGGTAGACGTCGGTCAGCGGGGTGCCGTCCTTGGCGTACGGCTTGATGTTGTAGACCTCGCCGTCCACTCCCGAGGCGGTCTCCATGATGATGCGGGGGTCCGCCTGGATGTTCCTCAGCTGTCGGCGGTCGCTGGCGAGCTCCGCGGCGCCCACGAAGCCGCCGAACAGCGCCAGCCCGGCCACCACGTTGACGGAGACGGCCAGCACGCGCGTCATCCGGTCGCGGGTGCGCCTGCCGAACCACACCGACGCCCAGACGGCCGCGGCGACCATCACCCACTCGGCGGCGTTCTCGGGCGTGAGGTGGTCGTGGCCGCCGCCCGCGAGGTTGGCCAGCAGCATGGCGACGACATAGCCGCGCAGCACCCACCACCCGGGCCGTAAGTCGGGCAGGAAGCCCACCAGAGCGCGGTAGGGCGCCTGCCGGAGCAGGGCGGCGTGGAGATCCCCCAGGCGCCTGCGGAGCTCCAGGCGGCGTCTCTGGCCGCTCGCCGGCCGCCCCCCGTAGGCGGCGGCGAGCTCCTCCGCGTAGGCGGCCGGCGGTCCCAGCCGCTCCTCCAGCGGCACGTCCGACTCGGCCGCGATCTCCGCCAGGTGGTCGTCCAGGTCCTCCAGCAGTTCCTCCCGGTCCGGATGGCCGGCCAGGGCATCCCGTACGGCCTGCGCGTACGCTGCGATGCTTGTCATGCGTGTCCCTCCTTGACCAGGGATGCCATGGTGGCGGCGAACGAGGCCCAGATCCCGGCGTAGGAGGCGTACATGCGCCTGCCGGTGTCGTTCAGCCCGTAGTACTTGCGGTGCGGCCCCTCGTCGGAGGCCACCACGTAGGAGTTGAGCGCGCCCGCCTTGAAGAGCCTCCGGAGCGTGCCGTAGACCGAGGCGTCGCCCACTTCCTCCAGGCCCGCGTCGCGCAGCCGGCGCACGACGTCGTAGCCGTAGCCGTCGCGCTCGGCCAGGACCGCGAGGACGGCCAGGTCGAGCACGCCCTTGAGGAGCTGGGTGCTATCCACGCGACGCACACTACTGTGGTTTGCGCAGTACTGCCAACAAAAGAAAACCGGATGGCGTCACGGGGACGCCATCCGGTTCAGATCATCCGGTGTGCCGAGCCGTTCAGCCGGCCACCGGCTTCGGGCAGACCGCCGAGAAGGCGGCGTTGCCCGAGGTGGCGGAGTTGGGGCTCACGACCACGAGCTCGATGTTGCCCTTGGTCTCGGTGGCCTTGTGCGTGCCGCCGACGCCCCAGGTCACGTCAAGGCTGCCGTTCACCTCACGGGTGAGCTCGCCGCCGTCCTTCTGGCCGTTGACCAGCCAGTAGTACTTGACGGTGGTCGCACCGGTGGTGGTGAGGGTGGCCTTGAAGTCCACGCCGGGGCCGCGCTTGTCAGCGCACATGTCGTTGCGCTGGCCGGTCTGGGAGACGGCCGACACCGAGACGGTGGGCTTGGGAGCCTGGCAGGCGGCGTACGACTGCGTGATCGAGTCGTGGCTGCCCGCACCGGACACCGTCAGCGTGACCTTGCCGCCCTTGGTGGCGTCACCCGCGAGCACCCGGTCCGCGAGCGTGACGGTCCGCGAACCGCCGTTGGCGGAGAAGTACTCGGAACCGCTGTCCACGGCCTTGCCGTTCACCCACCACGTGTACTCGACGCGGCCGCGGCCGGTCGAGCTGACGGTGGCGTGGGCGCCGACCTTGCAGCCGTCGTTGTTGGTCGCGGTCACCAGGTTCGAGACCGAGACGCGGGTGTCCGGGGCCTCGTCCTTGCACAGGACCTTGTAGTAGGCCCGGTTGGAGGACTCGCGGTCCGGACCGAGGATCTCCAGCTGCGCGTAGCCGCGCTGGCTCTCCCGCGGGGAGATGCCGAAGCCGACCCGCTTGGTGTCGTAGACCTTGGTCTTGCCGTAGTCGACGACCCGGCCGTTCAGGACCCAGCGGTACTTGACCCAGGTGGGGTCGCTGACCCGGATGACGCCGTTGAAGTCGACCTTGTCACTGGAGGTGTTGCAGGAGCCGACGTAGGTGCTCGGGCTCGCCCAGACGCGCGCCGAGACCTCGGGGCCCTGCTCCTCCTCGATGACGATCGGCTTCTGGCAGCTGACCGAGAAGTAGCCCTTCTTGGAGGTCGCCTTGCGCGGGCCGAGGACCTGGACGGCCTCCCAGCCCTTGACGTTCTCCTCGAACTTCAGCTTCTCGGACACCTTGACGTACTTGGCGCCGTGGCCCTTGAGCTTGACCGTCTTGACCTTGCCCTTGGAGCCGTCCCCGTGGAGCCAGCGGTAGGCCAGGGTGGTCTTGCCGTCGACGGTGACCTTGATCTTGGAGGACACGGTCACGTTGACCGGGCAGGACCCCTCGTAGTCGCCCGTCGAGGCCTTCGGCGTGGAGATCGAGACCTTGGGGGACTTCGAGGCGGTCGCGGCGGCGGCCAGGGCCGCCTTGCCGGCGGCGGGCGCCGGGGCCGCGACGGGGGTGGCGGCCTGGGCCGGGCTGGCGACCAGCGCCGCGACCATGCCCGCCAGCACGGTGGCGGAGGCGCCGAACGCCGCAGCCTTACGCGCTAAGGGAGAGGACTTCATGTGAGAGTGCTCCATTCCGTGAGGGAAAAGATGCGCTCGGGAACGGTCGCCACGCCGGCACTACCTGTGCACGGCAATATGGCAAAGCCCCCGTTTTGCCCCTTTACCTAAGCACAAAACTGATTGCACGCTCAACACGAACGCGAAGATGAAATGTCCAGATTTACCGGGTTTTCAGATCAGAGACCAGGCAATTCCATCCAAGATGTCGTGTTCACTGACCACGACCTGGGAAAACGCGAAACGCCGCACGACGCGGTCCAGGATGAGCGCCCCCACGCCGATGACGTCCACCCGGCCGGGATGCATGACCGGAATCGCGGCCCGCTCACCATGGGTCATCGCCAGCAGCCGCCGCGTCACCTCGTGCACCGTCTCGGCGTCGATCCGCGCGTGGTGGATGCGCGCCGGGTCGTACTCCGGGAGGTCCAGGGCGATGCCCGCGACCGTCGTGACCGAGCCGGCCAGACCCACCAGCGTGTGCGCCCGCTCGACCGGCACCGCCTCGGTCACCTTGTCGAGCGCGTCCTCGATGTCGGCCACCACGGACTCCAGCGCGGTCGCGGACGGCGGGTCGCCGGCGTCGCGCAGGTGCCGCTCCGTGAGCCGCACGCAGCCGATGTCGACCGACAGGGCGGCCTCCGCGTGCGCGGAGCCGAGCACGAACTCGGTCGAGCCGCCGCCGATGTCCACCACGAGGTACGGCGGCATCGGCCCCTGAGGATGCTCGGTCTCGGGCGACAGACGGACCAGCCCCCTGGTCGCGCCCGTGAACGACAGCTCCGCCTCCTCCGAGCCGGTCACCACCTCCGGGTCCACGCCGAAGATCTCGCGCACGCCGGCCACGAACTCGTCGCGGTTGGCCGCGTCACGCGTCGCGCTCGTCGCCACGACCCTCGTGCGCTCGGCCCCATGCTGGTCGATCAGCTTGCGATATCCGCGCATCGCGCCGAACGTGCGCTCCAGCGCGTCGGCGGCCAGCCGGCCGGTCCGGTCGACGCCCTGTCCCAGACGCACGATCTCCATCCGCCGCTCCACCTCGGTGAGCGTGTCGTCGGAGACGTCCGCGATGAGCAGACGTACGGAGTTGGTGCCGCAGTCGACGGCGGCTACACGCATGGTCCGTCACTCCACCAATCGGGGAGGGCATCGAGCGCCTCCCTGCCGAACGGGTTGGTCCCGGGGACCGCCAGCTCGTGCGCGACGAGCGCGTGCAGGCACTTGACCCGCAACGGCATGCCCCCCGTGCTCTGCATGCCACGAGGAAGCGGTTCCATGCCCTCCTCCTCGGCCGCCTTGTCGCGCCTGGCGACGTAGTCGTCGTGCGCGGCCTGGTAGGCGGCGGCCAGCTCCGGGTCGCCGGCCAGCCTGGCCTGCATCTCCCTCATCAGGCCCGAGCCCTCCAGCGTGCCGATCGCCGAGGCCGCCCGCGGGCAGGTCAGGTAGTACAGGGTCGGGAACGGTTCACCGTCCGGCAGGCGCGGCGCGGTCTCGACCACGTCGGGGTTGCCGCACGGGCAGCGGTGCGCCACCGCGCGCAGCCCCCGCGGCGGCCGGCCGAGCTGCCGGCGCACCGCCTCCACGTCCCGCTCGGCGACCCGGCCCTCGCCGGCCTCGTTCTCAGGGCTTTCCAACGCTCTCCTTCTCCCCTGTGCCCACCTGGTGGCCCTTGCCCGAGTCGGCGGCCTCGACGGACCGCCAGAGCGTCTGGTACCACGGCGGCGGCGCGGCGGGCTGCTTCACCGTGGCGGGCGTCCTGCCCTCGTCGGCGTCCATCACCACGTAGCACTTCTCGCCGGCGCCGCAGTAGTGCAGCCGCTCCTTGGCCGTGCGCTTGATCCAGTTGGGGTCGCGGATCTGCTGCACCCGCGCCTCCAGCGTCCGCCGGTCCGCCTCGACCCGCGCCTTCTCCGCCTGCAGCGCCGCGATGGCGCGGCGCTGGGCGATGTACTCGCGCACGGGGTAGGCGAGGCTCATCGCGATCGCGCACACCACGACCGCGAGAATGGCGGCCCGGCCGGTCAGCTGCGGTCTCCTGGCCATGCTGCACCCCCCTCACATCGAGCCCGCGTGGCGGGCCCGGGCACGGGCCCGCGGTCGATCGGCGGCCGCGGGGACCGTACCCGAAACTAGCGGCGGAAACGCGGGAACGCCGCGCGACCCGCGTAGCGAGCGGCGTCGTCCAGCAGCTCCTCGATGCGCAGCAGCTGGTTGTACTTGGCCACGCGGTCGGAGCGGGCCGGGGCGCCGGTCTTGATCTGGCCGCAGTTGACCGCGACCGCGAGGTCGGCGATCGTCGTGTCCTCGGTCTCGCCCGAGCGGTGGCTCATCATGCAGCGGTAGCCGTTGCGGTGGGCCAGGTCGACGGCGTCGAGCGTCTCCGACAGGGTGCCGATCTGGTTGACCTTGACCAGCAGCGCGTTGGCGGTGCCGCTGCCGATCCCGCGCTCCAGCCGCTCGGGGTTGGTCACGAACAGGTCGTCGCCGACGAGCTGGACCTTGTCGCCGAGGGCCTCGGTGATGGCCTTCCAGCCCTCCCAGTCCTCCTCGTTCAGCGGGTCCTCGATGGAGACGAGCGGGTAGTTGTCGACCAGCTCGGTGTAGAAGGCGATCAGCTCCTGGGCCGACATGCCCTTGCCGTCGATCGTGTAGACGCCGTCCTTGTGGAACTCGGAGGCGGCCACGTCCAGGGCCAGCGCGACGTCCTCGCCCGGGGTGTAGCCGGCCTTCTCGATGGCGACCAGGATGAGGTCGAGCGCGTCGCGGTTGGACGGCAGGTTGGGCGCGAAACCGCCCTCGTCGCCGAGGCCCGTCGCGTAGCCCTTCTCCTTCAGCACCTTCTTGAGCGCGTGGTAGACCTCGGTGCCCATGCGCACCGCCTCGCGGAACGTCCCGGCCCCGATCGGCGCGATCATGAACTCCTGGATGTCCACGTTGGTGTCGGCGTGGGCGCCGCCGTTCAGGATGTTCATCATCGGCACGGGCAGCACGTGCGCGTTGGGGCCGCCGAGGTAGCGGAACAGCGGCAGCTCGGCGCTGTCGGCGGCGGCCTTGGCCACGGCCAGCGAAACGCCCAGGATGGCGTTGGCGCCCAGCTTGGACTTGTTCGGCGTCGCGTCCAGGTCGATCATGATCTGGTCGATGATGCGCTGGTCCTCGGCCTCGACGCCGTGGATCTCATCGAAGATCTCGTCGGTGACGGCGAGCACGGCCTTCTCCACGCCCTTGCCGCCGTAGCGCTCGTCGCCGTCGCGCAGCTCCACGGCCTCGAACTGACCGGTGGAGGCGCCGCTCGGCACGGCCGCCCGGCCGCTGCTGCCGTCGTCGAGGACGACCTCGACCTCAACCGTGGGGTTGCCCCGGGAGTCGAGGATCTCGCGGGCGTAAACGACCTCGATGGTAGCCACGGGATGCGCTCCTAAGTCGAAAAGGCAATATGCCTTCAGAGCCTATCGGTAGCCCTACCGACCGGCCCGCAGGGTCCACGCGCGCATGGCGCCGCCGACCGCCGCGACCAGGCCCGGACGCCCGTCGATCGGGCCCGCGGCCAGGGCCGTGACCGGGGCGGCGCCTCCGCTGGTCCCGGCGGACCCACCGGCTTCTTGGGGCAGGAGCGTGGCGACCCGCTCGCACGTGCGCGCGTCCCACACGCGCAGCCCGCCGCCGGCCGGCTCTCCGGCGCCGGCCGACGCCCCGGCGGTGCCGGACGTTCCGTCCCCTCCGCGCGTCCCGGCGGGTCCAAGGGGGCCCTCTCCTCCTCGGCGGCCGAGGGCCGGGCTTCGGGCCGCTTGTCCAGGCAAGCGGCCAGCAGCGAGCGCAGCGGCTCGTCCACCTCCGAAAGGTCGGGCTCCTCGGTGAGGATGCGGTGCATCACCGCCGGGATGGACTCCCCCGCGAACAGCGACCGGCCCGTGGCGGCGTACGCCATCGTGGCGGCCCAGCCGAACATGTCCGAGGCGGGCGTGGCCGGCTCGCCCGCGATCTGCTCGGGCGACATGTACCCCGGCGTGCCGACCACCGTGCTCGCGGAGGTGATCGTCTCCATGGCCCTGGCGATGCCGAAGTCGATCACCCGGGGCCCGTCGGGCCCGCACAGGACGTTGGCCGGCTTGAAGTCGCGGTGGACGATCCCGGCCCGGTGGATGGCGGCCAGGGCGGCCACCGTGCCGACGGCCAGCCGGTCCAGCGCCCCGCCCATCCGAGGTCCCTCGTCCGCCACCAGCTCGCGCAGCGACGGCCCGGGCACGTACTCGCTCACGATGTACGGCCGGCCGTCGACCAGGCCCGAGTCGATCACCCTGGCGGTGCAGAACGCGGCGACCCTGCCCGCGATGACGCATTCCTGGAGGAACCGCCGCGTGGCCCGGTCGTGGCCCATGAGCCGGGCGTGCAGCACCTTGACCGCGACCCGCCGGCCGGCGTCGTCCTCCCCCAGGTAGACGGATCCCTGGCCACCACCGCCCGGCGCCACCGGATCACGTGATCCCGGCGAGCGGCCGGGCGGGCAGCACGAGGAGGGGTGGGGAGGGGACGCGGTACGAGGAGGGGTGGGGAGGGGACGCGGTCAGGACGGGGAGGGCGGCTGGGACTCCCAGGCGAGCACCCGGTCGCGGTAGGCGCGGGCCGCCGCGCGCAGCTCCGCCTCGGGGTCCACCCCGGCCTCCTGCGCCCGGCGTACCAGATCGAACAGCTCCCGCCCG
This sequence comes from Nonomuraea sp. NPDC050691, assembly GCF_040654455.1. Lineage (NCBI taxonomy): Bacteria > Bacillati > Actinomycetota > Actinomycetes > Streptosporangiales > Streptosporangiaceae > Nonomuraea > Nonomuraea sp. NPDC050691. The sequence goes on along the minus strand of NZ_JBFAIA010000002.1, from coordinate 163,656 downwards.
AGCCCCTGACCGATCCCCGCGGCCAGCGCGTCCGGAGCGCCCCCGCGCCCGGCGCGCCGCAGGAGCTGGGCCGCGAGCGACAGGGCCGGCTGGCCCAGCGGCACCCCGTCCAGCACGGACGGCTCCTCGTTCCTGGCGGCCCGCTCGGCGGCCTTGATGGCCTCCCAGTTGTCGTTGACCTGGTCGGCGCTGTCGGCCCGCACCGAGCCGAACACGTGCGGGTGCCGCCGCACGAGCTTCTCGACGATCCCGGCCGCCACGTCGTCCACGTCGAAGCCCTCGGCCACCCGCGCGTGGAACACCACCTGGAGCAGCAGATCGCCCAGTTCCTCGCGCAGCGCCCCGTGGTCGCCCTGCTCGATGGTCTCCAGCACCTCGTACGCCTCTTCGAGCAGGTACGGCACCAGCGACTCGTGGGTCTGCTTGCGGTCCCAGGGGCACTCGGTCCGCAGCCGGTCCATGACCGCGACGAGGTCGAGCACCCGGGCGCCCGGCAGGTCGTACGAGCCGGGCACGACCTCGATCAGCGGCGGCTCGTCCAGGGCGATCGCGGCGTGACCGACCGCGCGCATGAAGTCCTCGTCGTCCTCGGCCAGCCACACCACGGTCTGCTCGACCGCCTCGCGGGCCAGCCGGGCGGCGTCGGGCTCGACGACCGTCACCTCGATCCCGGCCTCGGCGAGGTACGGGAGCTGGGGGTGGGACGCGGAGCCGGCGAGCACGCGGCCGGAGCGCAGCGCCTGCCACGCCTGGTGGCTGAGCAGCCCCGGGGCGACCCGGGGCGAGCTGGTGACGACGATCAGCGGCATGGGCTAGCCCTGCTGCTGCGCGGCGCCCTGCGTCGAGGCCTTGCCGAAGCGGCCGGCGTCGGCGAACAGGCCGGGGTTCGTCTGCGACCGCTGCGCGTTGAGCACTCCGTAGCGCGGGCTGTAGGTGATCGGGATGGTCGCGGCCTCCTTCTGGATCCGCTCGCTCCCCCGCTGCTGCGCCGCCTGGTCGGTGCCGCCGCCGTACTGGGCGAGCAGCTTCTGCAGGCCCACCGAGATGCGCATGAAGCGGCGGCCGTTGCTGGGCGCCATGCCCTGGGAGACCATGTACTGCTCGAAGCTGCCGCCCTGCTGGGTGGCGCCGTTGATGGCCTGGTCGACCTCGGCGTCGGTGACGTTGACCTTGGCCTTCTCGACGAGCTGCTCGGCCTGCTCGATGTTGGCGAGCTGGTAGAGCACCACCTCGGCCGTGGAGCCGGGGATGCCGAGCGACTGGGTGGTGAGCCCGCTCTTCGCCAGCGCGGCGTCGTACTCCTTGACGTTGCGCTTGAGGTCGCCGGCCGAGATGCGCTCGTTCCCGACGACGGCCGCGGCGCCGGCCTCCATGGGCGCGGAGCAGGCGGTCAGCGCGAAGAGGCTCGCCCCTGCCGCTGCGGCGGCCACAGCCATTCGAATCGACTTCACTTACGTCCCTTTCCGACAAAAACCCGGCGCTAGCTTACCCGCATGGGCTCCAGGAACAGCGCCTCGACGAGATCACCACACCACTTGAGCAGGTCCAGGTCACGCAGCGGCTGCCCGCCCAGCGGCTTCGTCTTGGGCACGGGCACGAGCAGCGTCTCGGCCGCGTGCTTGTAGACGGCCTTCTTGTAGAGCCGGTCGAGCCGCACCTGCTGCGACTCGCGCAGGCTGACCGGGCCGAACTTGATGTTCTGCCCCTGCAGGGTGACGTCGGTGAGCCCGGCCTGGCGTGCCTTGAGCCGGAAGCGGGCGACCTCCAGCAGGTTGTCCACCTCGACGGGCGGCCGGCCGTAACGGTCCGTGAGCTCCTCGCGCACCTCGTGGATGTGGATCTCCGAGGCGATCGCGGCGATCCGCTTGTACGCCTCCAGCCGCAGCCGTTCGGAGGTGACGTAGTCGTGCGGGATGTGCGCGTTGATCGGCAGCTCGACCTTGACGTCGTGGACCTCCTGCTGCGGCTCGCCGCCGGAGAGCTTGGCCTTCTGCTCCTCGACCGCCTCGGCCATCAGGCGGACGTACAGGTCGAAGCCGACGCCCGCGATGAAGCCGGACTGCTCGGCCCCCAGCACATTGCCGGCGCCGCGGATCTCCAGGTCCTTCATCGCGACGTACATGCCGGCGCCCATCTCGGTGTGCTGGGCGATGGTCGCCAGGCGCTCGTGGGCGGTCTCGGTGAGCGGCTTCTCCGGCGGGTACAGGAAGTACGCGTAACCGCGCTCCCGGCCCCGCCCGACCCGGCCGCGGATCTGGTGGAGCTGCGACAGGCCGTAGTTGTCGGCCCGGTCCACGATCAGCGTGTTGGCGTTGGGCACGTCGAGCCCGGACTCCACGATCGTGGTGGAGACGAGCAGGTCGTACTCCCGCTCCCAGAACCCCACCATGATCTTTTCTAGCTGGTGCTCGTTCATCTGCCCGTGGGCCACGGCGACGCGCGCCTCGGGCACGAGCTCGCGCAGCCGCGCGGCGACCTTGTTGATGGAGGCCACGCGGTTGTGCACGAAGAAGATCTGGCCGTCGCGCATCAGCTCGCGCCGGATCGCCGCCGTGATCTGCTTCTCGTCGTACGGCCCGACGAAGGTGAGGATCGGGTGCCGCTCCTCCGGCGGCGTGAGGATCGTCGACATCTCGCGGATGCCGGTCAGGCCCATCTCCAGCGTGCGCGGGATCGGCGTGGCGGACATCGCCAGCACGTCGACCTGGGTGCGCAGGTGCTTCATGGCCTCCTTGTGCTCGACGCCGAAGCGCTGCTCCTCGTCGATGATGATGAGGCCGAGGTCCTTGAAGCGCACCTCGGGGCTGAGCAGCCGGTGGGTGCCGATGACGACGTCCACGGCCCCCGAACGGAGCCCTTCGAGGGTGCCCTTGACCTCGCCGTCGGTCTGGAAGCGGGAGACCGGCTTGACGCTCATGGGGAAGCCGGAGAAGCGCTCGGTGAACGTCGACAGGTGCTGCTGGACCAGCAGCGTGGTCGGCACGAGCACCGCCACCTGCTTGCCGTCCTGCACCGCCTTGAACGCTGCGCGCACGGCGATCTCGGTCTTGCCGTAGCCGACGTCGCCGCAGATCAGCCGGTCCATCGGGACACCGCGCTCCATGTCGCGCTTGACCTCGTCGATGGCTTCGAGCTGGTCGCCCGTCTCGGCGTAGGGGAAGGCGTCCTCCATCTCGCGCTGCCAGGGCGTGTCGGCGCCGAAGGCGTGGCCGGGCGAGGCCATGCGCGCGGAGTAGAGGCGGATCAGCTCGCCGGCGATCTCCTTGACGGCCTTCTTCGCCCGGGACTTGGCCTTGGCCCAGTCGGCGCCGCCCATCCGGTTGAGGGTGGGCGCCTCGCCGCCGACGTAGCGGGTGACCTCGTCGAGCTGGTCGGTGGGCACGTACAGGCGGTCGCCCTTGGCGTACTCGATGACGAGGTACTCGCGGGTGGCGCCCTGGACGGTGCGCTGGACCATCTCGACGTAGCGGCCCACGCCGTGCTGCTCGTGGACCACGTGGTCGCCGACCTTGAGCTGGAGCGGGTCGACCATGTTGCGCCGCCGGGACGGCAGGCGCCGCATGTCCTTGGTGGACGCCTTCTGCCCCACCAGGTCGAGGTGGGTGAGCACGGCCAGGCCGGGCGTGACGAAGCCGTGCTCGACGAGCCCGGTGGTGACGTGCACGACCTTGGGCTCCGGCGGCTGGTCGAGGTGGGTGCGGAGCCTGGCCGGCACGTCCACGCCCTTGAGCACCTCGACCAGGCGCTCGGCCGGGCCGTGGCCCTCGCTGATGAGCACGACCGCCTTGTCCTCGGCGAGCCAGCCCTTCACGTCGGCCAGCGCCCGCGCGGTGTCTCCGCGGTACGCCTCGGAGTCGTGGGCGTCGAGCTCGACGCCCTCGCCGAACGGCGCCAGCGACCACCACGGCTGCCCGAGCACGTCGGCGCGCAGGCGGATCTCCTCCAGCGTGCGGAACGCCGCCGCGCCGAGGTCGATCGGCGCCTCGCCACCGGCCGCCGCGTTGATCCAGGACGCCTCCAGGAACTCCTGCGAGGTGTGCACGAGCTCCTCGGCGCGGCCCCTGATGCGCTCGGGGTCGCACACGAACACCGCGGACCGCGCGGGCAGGTGGTCGATCAGCAGGTCCATCTCCCCGGCGAGGACGGGCGCGAACGCCTCCATGCCCTCGACCGGCATGCCCTCGGCGAGCTGGTCGAGCACCTCGGCCAGCGCGGGGTGCTGCGCGGCCAGCTCCCTGGCCCGCGCCCGGACCTCGCCGGTCAGCAGCAGCTCACGGCAGGGCGGCGCGAACAGGCCGCCCTCGGCCGCCTCCAGCGAGCGCTGGTCGGCCACCTTGAACCAGCGGACCTCCTCGACCGTGTCGCCCCAGAACTCCAGGCGCAGCGGGTGCTCCTCGGTCGGCGGGAAGACGTCGAGCAGGCCGCCGCGCACCGCGACCTCGCCGCGCCGCTCCACCATGTCGACGCGGTGGTATCCGTTGTCGACCAGCCGCGCCACGACGTCCTCGAGATCGGCGTCGTCGCCGGCCCGCAGCCGGATGGGCTGGAGGTCGCCGAGCCCCTTCATGATCGGCTGGAGCAGGGCGCGCACGGGCGCCACGACCACGCTGAGCGGCCCGGCCGCCGGGTCGTCCTTGACCGGGTGCGCCAGCCGCCTGAGCACCGCGAGCCGCTGGCCCACCGTGTCGCTGCGCGGTGAGAGGCGCTCGTGCGGCAGCGTCTCCCAGCCGGGGAAGACGGCGACGGCCGAGGGGTCGATGAGGCTGGTCAGCGCGGCGGCGAGGTCCTCGGCCTCGCGGCCGGTCGCGGTGACGGCGAGCACGGTGCGCTGGTCGTGGCCGGAGAGCGCGGCCACGGCGAACGGGCGCAGCGCCGCGGGAGCGACCAGCGCGACGTCGCCGCCCTCATCGAGGGCGGCGGCCAGCTTAGGGTCGGCGGCAACAAGGTCAAGCAGTCCGGAAAGACTCATCAGATACGCCCACAGCCCCACGACGGCAACACGACTACCCCCGGCCGGGTCAGGTCGCGGGGGTCTCAGCCATCAAGGGTACTTGGCGGCGGGGCCCCGGTGACCGCGTACCCGGGCACGGACGGCCAGCGTACGGTCAGGACCACCGACTCCTCCTCGGCCAGCCACGAATGATCCACCCCCGGCCCCCACACCACGTAGTCGCCGCGCCGCTCCAGCAGGACGCTGCGGCCGGGCAGCTCGACCCGGAAGCGGCCGCTGACCAGGACGAGCAGCGCCGTGCGGCGCTCGCCGGTCACCCAGGCGGCCCGTTCCTGTCCGGCCGGGTGGACACCCCACTTGATCTCGACGTCCTCGCTGTGGCGCGGGTCGCCGTACGGCTTGAAGTGCCCGAGCAGCCAGCCGTCGTCGGCCGCGCCGTCGTCGCCGGCGTTCCCCACGTACACGGAGTCACCCATGTGGGGGGAGGCTAGCCGACCCCCGCGACGGGCACGTCGGCGAGGGTGTGCACGGTGCGTCATATGATGGCCACTGTGAGTAGCACGTCTGATCTGCGACCGGTCGCGGCGCCGCGCGACCTCTTCGTCCAGCGCCTGCGCGAGCAGTGGGCCGAGCAGCTCGGCCGCCGCCTCGACGTGCTGGTCGCCGGCTGCCTGCACGACGAGCCGGCGACCCTCGACCGGATCGAGGCGCGCCTCACCGGCGTCGACGAGGACCTGCCGGTGATCAGGAGCGTGACCGCGGGGCGGACCGACCTGGCCAGGTGCCTGCTGGGCGACCTGCGCTCGGCGCCGATCCGGCCGAGGTCGTTCGACGTCATCCAGCTGTCGTTCCTGCTGGAGCGCATCCACCACGCCGAGCTGGTGCTCGACCGGCTGCTCCAGGCGCTGCGGCCGGGCGGGCTGGTCCTGCTGCGCATGCGCGACCGCCGCTCCGCGTACGGGCTGTGCGAGCGGCTGGCCCCGTGGTGGCTGCGCCGCCATCTGTCGGCCGGCGGCGCGCCCGGCCCCCTGCCCGCCGTGTACGAGCCGCTGACCTCGCGCGACGGGATTCACGCCTTCTGCCTGAGCCGCGGGCTCATGATCACCGATGACGAGATCGCGGCGAGCGCGCCGCCGCTCAGCCCGCTCGGGCACGCCGCCGTGACGCTGGCCGCCAGGCTGACCCGGGGCCGCTGCCCCTCGACGCACGACGAGATCACCATGGTCATCAAGAAGCCGCAGAACCACTTCGCCCGCCTCATCTAGCGACACGCGCGAGACACCCGCTAGACTCCTTTCCTACCAATTCAATCGGAATAGTTGGGATGGCGCAGACGTGGAGTGGACCCCCGAGGCGCGGGAGCTGGCCGACCTCGAGCTGCTGCTGTCCGGGGCGTTCGAGCCGCTGACGGGCTTCCTCGGCCACGACGACCTGCACGCGGTCCATGAGCGCGGCACCCTGGCCGACGGCACCCCCTGGCCGGCGCCCGTCACCCTGCACCTGCCCGAGGATGCCGCCCCGGGTGACGAGGTCACGCTGCTCGACCCGGAGGGCGTCCCGCTCGCCGTACTCACTGTGACCGAGCGCGGGCACGGCGGCCTGGCCGCCGGCCCCCTCCGCGGTCTCGGCGCGGCCGAGCACGGGCCGTTCGCCCGGCTGCGGCGCGCGCCCGCGGAGGTCCGCGAACTGCTCGCGGGCCGCGCGGCCCTCGCCGTCACGATGCGCGGGCCGCTCGACGACCTCACCCTCACCGAGGTGACCGCCACCGCCAAGGAGCTCGACGCGGTGATCGTGCTCCTGCCCCTGTCGTACGGCGAGCCCGGCCCCGCCGTGGTCCGCGCCGCGCTGAAGGCCAAGGGCAAGCTCCCCGAGGACACCCTGGTCGTGCCCGTGCCGCTGGCGCCGCGCGAGGAGCCCGAGCTCGACCTGGAGCTGCGCGAGCACGTCGCCACGGCCTACGGCGCGGCCGAGCACCTGGCCGGGCCCGAGCCGGTGAGCATCCCCGGCCCGCCGCACCGGCGCGGGCTCGTGGTGTTCTTCACCGGCCTGTCCGGCTCCGGCAAGTCCACGATCGCGCGCGGCCTGCGCGACGCGCTGCTGGAGCTGGGCAGCCGCACCGTCACCCATCTCGACGGCGACGTGGTGCGCGCCCTGCTGTCGAAGGGCCTGACGTTCTCCAAGGCCGACCGCGACCTCAACATCCGGCGCATCGGCTTCGTCGCCGCCGAGGCCGCCCGCCACGGCGGCCTGGCCATCTGCGCGCCCATCGCGCCCTACGCGGCCACCCGCGAGGAGGTGCGGGAGATGGTCGAGTCGGTGGGCGCCGACTTCCTCCTGGTCCACGTCGCCACCCCGCTGGAGGAGTGCGAGCGGCGTGACCGCAAGGGCCTGTACGCCAAGGCCCGCGCGGGGCTGATCCCCGAGTTCACCGGCGTCTCCGACCCGTACGAGGAGCCCGACGACGCCGACCTGGTCATCGACACCACGCACATCTCGATCGAGGCGGCCGTCTCCCAGGTGCTGGGGACGCTGCGGAGCGGAGGATGGGTCCGTTGATTGATCTCCCCCTGATCGCCGGTTCCTTTCTCGTCGCCGTCGTCGTCGGCCTGACCGGCATGGGCGGCGGCGCCCTCATGACCCCGATGATGTTGCTGTTCTTCAACGTGCCGCCGCTCGCCGCGGTCTCCAGCGACCTGGTGGCCTCGGCGGTCATGAAGCCGGTCGGCAGCTTCGTCCACCTGCGCCGCGGCACGGTCAACCTGCGGCTGGTGGGCTGGCTGTGCGCGGGGTCGGTGCCGGCGGCGTTCTGCGGGGTGTTCGTGGCGCGGGCGTTCGCGGTGGGCGACGGCGTGAAGTACGCCCTCGGCGTCGCGCTGCTGCTCGCCGTGGCGGGCCTGGCCGCGAAGACCCTGCTGGGCGGGCGGGGCGGCATGGCGGAGGCGACCGAGATCGTCGTACGCCCGATCCCGACCCTACTGGTCGGTACGGTAGGTGGCTTGATCGTCGGCGTGTCGTCGGTCGGGTCCGGGTCGCTCATCATCGTGGCGCTCATCGCGCTCTATCCGATGCTCAAGGCCAACCAGCTCGTCGGCACCGACCTCGTGCAGGCCGTGCCCCTGGTCACCTCGGCCGCCCTCGGCCACCTCCTCTTCGGCGACTTCCAGCTCCACCTCACCGTGTCGCTGCTCATCGGGTCGATCCCCGGCGTCTACCTCGGCGCCCGGATCTCCTCCCGGGCGCCCGGCGGCCTCATCAGGGCCATGCTCGCGGTCGTGCTGCTCGCCTCCGCGCTCAAGCTGCTGAACGTCGGCAACACGCCCACCCTCTGGGCGTTGGCCGGGGCCGTCGCCGTCATCGTCGCCGGACGGGTGTGGCAGGTCAGGGCAGCGGCACGGGCGTCGAGCGGAAGTGCGGATCTCGTGCGAGCTCGCTGAAGGCCCGCCCGGCCGCGGGCTCGGCGTCGAAGCGGGTGTCGCCGCGCGGCGCCCGCGGCGAGTCGAAGTACACCAGCGCCTTGATCTGCGGGTAGCGCCGCATCTGGGCGCGTACGGACTCGAAGAACGCCCGCTGGAACGCCCGGTCCTCGCCCCGCAGGAACGCCCCCCACTCGGCCACCATGACCGGCTTGCCGGGGAAGCGGAGCTGTGTCCACCGGTAGAAGCCCGGCCAGCGGGGGTAGTCCGGCCGGGTCTTGTTGACCAGGCCGTCGAAGTCGCGCACCCGGTCGTCGGCGTACGGGTCCATGGCGACCCAGTCGACCACGTCGTCCCCCGGGTACAGCTTCTCGAACCACGGCTTCGACGCCCAGTTCGGCGCCCCCATGTACGTCATGACCGTGACCGCGTTGCGCACGCCCTTCTCGCGCAGCCGCAGCACCACGTGGCGGTACATCGCCGCGTAGTCGGCCGCCTCCATGCCCGAACCGGGGCCCGGGCGCACGTCGTCCTCGGGCTCGTGGTGGATCGTCAGGAAGAACCGGTCGGGGAACGCGCGCCGGACGTGCGCCGCCAGGCGGTCGATCCGGCCGTCGACGGCGCCGTCGGCGATCTCCGCCCACGTACGGTCCACCGAGGGCTTCCAGTTGACCAGCAGCAGGCGGGGATGGGCCGGGTCGCGGGCCAGCGATATCTCCCGGCCGGTCGGGAACAGCTCCTTGCCCCGGTGGTAGACGTGGACCACGTCGGCCCTCGCGTCCATGCGGGTCTCCGCGCCGCGCAGCGCCTTGTCGACGGGCGCGCCGGTGAAGATCTCGGGCGCCACGCCCCACCAGGCGCCGCAGGACGGGATGAGCTTGTCGGTCACGGCACAGGCGGCGGGGCCCGCGGGCGCCGTCGCCCCGGTGTTCTCTTCTCCGGGCGTACGCTCGCCGCCGGCCGGAGTGCCCACGCCCGCCCGAGGACCCCCCGCCTCCCCGGCGCCCGCGCAGGCCGTCAGCGCGGACACGAGCAGGAACGCCACGGCCGCGGAGGCGCGGCGGCGCTCCGTTCCCTCGCCCGCCCCCAACTTCTTTCTTCGCATCACATATGAATGGCGTGAATTGTCAGATGGCAGCACGACAGCCCGCCCCTCTCACCGGAAGACCCCCGACACATCAAACCTGAACCATGCCATGTGATTCTCATGAACGTCAGCCGGTGCCGGTGTTCCCGCTGGTGACCCCAGGTGCGAGCCCGCTATTTCGCACCGAAATTTCGGTTTATGGAAGGGCAATCCCCTGGCCTTAGCGCAGAAAATCTCGCGTATTCGGCTTGGGTGATATCCGTCCCGCCTATAGTGGACACACCCTCCGTCCGTGACGCACCGTCGCCGTTCGGCGACGGACCGCACACACCCCCAGGGAGCCTCATGAGCCTGCCGCCGGATCTCCCGGCCCGCCGGTCCGGCACCGACCTGGGGGACCACCTGTCACTGCTGAGCCGACGCCGGCTGATCTTCACCGGGTGCGTGCTGGCCGGCGGCGCGGCCGGGCTGGGGCTCATGCGGCTGACGCCGCCCGCCTACACCGCCACCACGCAGGTGCTCGTCGCCGCCGTGGGCGTCCAGGAGCAGGGCAACCAGGTGACCAACCGGCAGCGCGAGCCGCTCAACCTCGACACCGAGGCGCAGGTCGCCGCCTCCGCCGTCGTCGCCGCCCGGGCCGCCCGGCTGCTGAAGACCACCGCGCCGGAGCCGGTCGAGGTGGCCGTGCCGCCCAACTCCGCCGTGCTGTCGCTGTCCGTCACCGCCGCCACCCCCGACACGGCGGCGGCCCAGTCCCGCGCCTACGCCGAGGCGTACCTCGCCAACCGCGCCGCCACCGCGCAGGCCGCGCTGGCGCTCCAGCAGAAGGCCATGCTGGCCAAGCTCAAGCAGGTCAACGCCACGCTCACCGCCGTCACGAGGCAACTGGAGACGCTGCGCAAAGGCACCGCCGAGCACACCCTGGCGAGCCACCGGCAGAGCGTGCTCAACCGGCAGGCCTACAGCCTGACGCTCAAGTACGACACGCTGAAGACGACGACCGTGACGCCCGGCTCGGTGATCAGTGACGCCGTCCCGCCCACGGACCCGGCGTCGCCCAGCCTCCCGCTGTTCCTGGGGACGGGACTCATGCTCGGGCTCCTGGTGGGCGCGGGGGCCGCCATGGCCCGCGACCGCCTCGACACGCGGCTACGCACCCCCGCCGACGTCGAGCGCCTGACAGGCCTCCCGGTCGTCGCCGCCCTGCCCCGCGGCGACCGCGGCACGGGGCGGAGGGAGCCGGGTGTCGCCCGGGGGGCACGCGCGGGGGGCACGGCGTTCGCGATCGCGGGAGGGGAGGACACGGACTTCTCGATCGCAGGTACGGACGGCGCCGGCTCTCCGGCCGTGGGCTTCTCAGCCCCAGGATCCCCGGTCGCGAGTACGGACGGCGCGGGCTCTCCGGGCGCGGGCTTCTCAGCCCCAGGATCCCCGGTCGCGAGTACGGACGGCGCGGGCTCTCCGGGCGCGGGCTTCTCGGTCGCGGATGCGGAGGGAGTGGGGGCTCCGCTCGGCGGACGACGCGCGGGGACGGCGCTTGGCGCGGGCGGAGTGGGCGGACGGCGCACGGGCACGGCCGGTGGAGAGGGCGGAGAGGGTACGCGGCGTGCGGGCGCGGCCCAGGGAGGCGACAGGGAAGGCCGGCGACGCGCGAGTGCCGGGCGCGCGGGCGTGGAGAGCACTCGGGGCGACAGGCCGGGCGGCGGGCAGGCCGGTGCGGCGCTCGCCGAGGCGCTGCACGAGCTGGCCAGCGCGGCGGTCGCGGCGTGTCCAGGCAAGCGGCTCCTGGTCCGCGCCGTACCCGCCGACCTCGCCACGACGACGGTGACGTCCTCCCTGTCGGCGGGCACCCTGCTGTCGGTCCTCGACGGCTCCGAAACGGGCGACCTGGCCCGCGCCGACGCCGCGCTGCTGCTGGTGGGGCTCGGCCGGGCGACGTCCACGGAGGTGCTGGCCGCCGCACGCCACCTGAGCAGGCACCGGGTGCCCGTCATCGGCGTGGTGACGACGTACGGCGAGCCCGTGTCGCCGGCCCTCGCCCAGGCGCGCTCGCAGACGGCGCTCGGCAAGCTGGTGGCCGGCTCCAGGCGCGACCCCGCAGCCCTCACCGACGGCGGCCCCCCGACCGACCCCGACGCGACCCTCCTCCGGCAGCCCACGACTCTCCGTCAGCCCACGACCACCTCCGACACGACCGGCGGACCCCGACGAGGGACGACCGACGCGTCCCCGCCCACCCCCCAGAACCGAGGAACGACCACCACCGTCCCGACCGGCTTCGGACACCTCAGCCCGACCAGTTCTGAAACGACCGGCTTCGGACACCGGGACGCGAACGGGCCGAGTGCGAACGGCTCCGTGCACGCCGACCTGACCGCGCCGAGCGCGACCGGTTTCGGCTACACGGACACGAACCGGCCGACCGCGACCGACCTCGGACACCCCGCCTCGCCCGGGTCGAGCACGACCGGCTTCGGGTGTCCACCGTCGGCCGCCCCGGACGCGACATCCCTCCGGCGGGCTGACCCGGCAGAAGAGGACACGACCGCACGCCGGTGGGCGCACACGGCCTCCCCCGAGACCGACCTGCCTCCCGGATCCGGGCACGCGTCGGTGCACCGAGCGGACCAGGACACCGAGCACGGCGCCGCCCTCTGGGCGGATCGCGGGGCCCGGCAGCCGACAGAGACGGGGGCCGACGGCTGGGCCCGGCGGGCGGGCGGGCCGACGGGTGGGCGGGGTGCGGATCGCCGGGTGAAGCGTGGGAGCGGGGACGACACCGGGCCCATGCGGGCGTCGCCCCGCCCTCCCGGTCTCCCCTCGTGAGAGGACCCGCGTGGCCCGTCGGCGCGCTGCTCCTCGGCTACCCCGTGTGGTGGGCGCTCGGGTTCGGCGGGCTGGCGGTGGTCGTGCTGGCCGTGCCGATGGCGGTCATCCTGTGGCGGCGCAGGCCGGTCCGGGTGCCGCGCGGGTTCGGGTTGTGGCTGCTGCTGCTCGCCGGCTACGGCCTGAGCGCGCTCATGCTGTCGGAGTCGCCCCCCGGCACCTACGGCGAGCTGGGCGCGGGCCGGGTCGTCGGCTACGCGATGCGGCTGGCCCTGTACGTCTCCGTGCTGATCCTCGTGCTCTACCTGGGCAACCTGACCGAGCGGGAGCTGCCGCAGCTCACGCTGGTGCGGATGCTCGGCGCGCTGTTCGTGGTGACCGTGGCGGGCGGGCTGCTCGGCGTGTTCGCCCCGGGTTTCTCGTTCACCTCGCCCGTGGAGCTGCTGCTGCCCGACTGGATCGGCGGCAACCCGTTCGTCCAGAACCTCGTCCACCCCACCGCCGCCCAGACCCAGAAGGTCCTCGGCTACGCCTCGCCCCGGCCGGAGGCGCCGTTCGAGTGGGCCAACGCCTGGGGCAGCAACGTGTCGGTGCTGCTGGTCTGGTTCGTGGTCGGCTGGTGGGTGTACGGCGGGCGGGCCCGCAGGGCGGCGGCCGTGGCGCTGGCGGCGCTGGCGGCCGTCCCCGTCGTGTACTCGCTCAACCGGGGCCTGTGGATCGGGCTCGGCCTGAGCGCCCTGTACGTGGTCCTGCGGGTGGGCGGCCGGGCCCGTCTGGCGCTGTGCGGGGCGGCGGTGGCCGGGGCTCTGGTGTTCGCGCTGAGCCCGCTGGCGGGGCTGGTCGGCCAGCGCCTGGACAATCCGCACTCCAACGACATCCGGGCGTTCACGGTGACGGCGACGATCAAGGCCGCCGCCCACTCCCCCGTGATCGGCTACGGCAACACCCGCAACGCCCTGGGCAACCACCGCACGATCACCACCGGCAAGACCGCCTGGTGCTCCGGCTGCGGCCATCCGCCGCTGGGCAGCGACGGCCAGCTCTGGCTGCTCGTCATCACGCAGGGCTTCACCGGCGCGGCCCTGTACGTCGCGTTCTTCGTCGGCGCGATCCGCCGCCACTGGTCCGACCGCAGCCCCGTGGGGCTGGCCGGGGTGCTGGTGATGGCTCTCGTGCTGCTCTACATGCTCGTCTACGACGGCCTGGTCACCCCCCTCATCCTCTATCTCATCTCCTTCGCCCTGCTGTGGAGGAACAGCTCGTGAACGACGCCAAGATCCGCCTGGGCTACCTCGACGACACGGTCCGCCTGCTCTACCCCGGTTCGGGCTCGCCCCGTGCCCACAGCCTGCTGCCGCATCCGCTGCTGCCGCGCCGCCTGGCGCCGCGCCGCTGGTGGCACGTCGGCCGTCGGCTCGTGGTTCCCGTCGAGGGGTCCATCTCGGCCCATCTGGGCGAGCTGTTCGGCGTTCCCGTGGAGACCGTCCTGCATGTGCGGCCCGCCCGGCGGGCCAACCGCAAGCCCGTCCTCGAGGCCCGCTCCGGCGGGGAGCTCCTCGCGTACGTGAAGGTGGGCGACACCGAGCGGACCGCCGCGCTGGTCGCCAACGAGGCAGCGGCGCTGCGGAAGCTGGCCGCCCTGACGCTCACGACCGTGATCGCGCCCACCGTGCTGCATCACGGCCGCTGGCGCAGCCTGGAGCTCCTCGCGGTCTCGCCCCTGCCCGTACGCCGGGGCCGGACGCTGCGTCCCGGCCGGCCCCGGGTGCCGGCCGAGCTGCTGACGGCCGCCGTGCGCGAGATCGCCGGCACCGGCGACCCCGGCAGAGCCGCCTGGCACGGCGACCTGTCGCCGTGGAACATCGCGCCGTCCTCCGACGGCCGGCTCCTGGTCTGGGACTGGGAGCGGTACGAGGTGGGCGTGCCCTACGGGTTCGACGCGGTCCACCACTTCTTCCAGCGGGCGCTGCGCCGGATGGACCCGGCGACGGCCGCGCGGGCGTGCCTGGCGCAGGCCGTACGGCTGCTGGCGCCGTACGGCGTGTCGGGCGCGCAGGCACGGCGGACGGCGCTGCTGTACCTCATCAAGCTGGCCGACCGGCACGCCGCCGACGGCCACAGTCCGCTGGGCCCGCCGGACGTGTGGCTCAGTCCCCTCGTCGACCATCAGGAGCTGCTGCCGTGAAGGCCGGGAAGCACGCGGTGCTGGCCATGTCGCGCACCGCCGGCAGGCTGACGTCCGGGGCGCGGCTGCTGCCGTCGTTCCTCATCGTGGGCGCGCAGCGGTGCGGCACCACGTCGCTCTACCGGGCGCTGGCCCAGCACCCGGTGCTGTTCAAGCCGGTGCTGCACAAGGGCGTCCACTACTTCGACGTCGGCTACGAACGCGGGCTGCCGTGGTACCAGGCGCACTTCCCGCTGCGGTCCGCCGCGTCGCTGCTGGCGGGCCGGCACGGCGCCCGGCCGCGGGCGTTCGAGTCGTCGCCGTACTACCTGTTCCATCCGCCGGCCGGTGAGCGCATCGCCGCCGACCTGCCCGGAGTGAAGCTGCTGGTCCTGGTGCGCGACCCGGTCGAGCGGGCCTGCTCGGCCCACGCGCACGAGCTGGCGCGGGGGTTCGAGACGGAGTCGCACTTCGAGTACGCCGTGGAGCTGGAGGCCGCGCGGCTGGCCGGGGCGGAGGAGAGCCTGCGGGCGGACCCGTACTCCCAGCACCACTCCCATCGCCACCACGCCTATCTGGCCCGCGGCCGTTACGCCGAGCAGCTCGACCGGCTGGAGCCGCTGTTCGGACGCGAGCGGCTCCTGGTGCTCGACAGCCACGTGTTCTTCGCCGAGCCGGAGGGCGTCTACGACCGGGTCCTGGAGTTCCTGGGCGTGCCGCACCTGGGCTACCCGGTCTTCGAGCGGCACAACGGCCGGTCGCGGCCCAAGGCGCTGCCCGAGTCGGTGCGGCGGCGGCTGAGCGACCACTTCGAGGTGTACGACTCGCGGCTCTCGCGCTGGCTCGGAGGCGAACCGTCGTGGCGTCGCTGACGCAGCACCTGCTCCGGCGTCCCCTTCCCGGCGGGGCGTCGCCGCTGGGGCAGGTGGCGCGGGCGGGTGCCGCCGGGCTGGCCGGGGCCGCCGCCGGGGCGCTGGCCCAGTTCCTCCTCGTGGTGATCGTCACCAGGGCGTTCACCGCCGAGCAGGCCGGGGCGTTCTTCACCGCCACCGCGCTGGCGCTCATGGCCGCCGGGGTGGCCAAGCTGGACGCGGGCAACGGGCTGGTGTTCTTCATCGCCCGGGCCGCCACCTACGACTACCGCGGCATATCCGGATATATCCGGGCGGCGCTGGTGCCGTGCGCGGTGGTCTCCGCGACCGCCGCCGCGCTGCTGTTCCCCCGGCTGGGGTTCCTGTCGCTGGCGCTCCCGGTCATCGTCGCGAGCGACGTGCTGCTGGCCGCCACCCGCGGTTTCGGCGCGATGCGGCCCACCGTGCTGCTCGACGGCCTGCTGCTGCCGGTGGCCCAGCTCGTCCTGGTGACCGCCGCCGCCCTCGCCGCGGTCCCCGCGTGGCTGCCGTTCGCCTGGGCGCTGCCGTACCTGCCCGTGCTCGTCCTCGCCGCGTACGGCCTGCGGGGCCGGGCGCCGCGCACTCCCTACCTGCCGGGCACGGCCCGCGACCTGTGGCGGCACACGGCCCCCAGATCGGTGGCGGGGGCGGTCCAGGCGGTGTTCCAGCGGCTCGACATCGTCGTCGTCGCCCTGCTCGGCGGTCCCGCCCAGGCGGCCGTCTACACGGCGGCCACCCGGTTCAAGGTCGTCGGCCAGCTCGCCGGCCAGGGCATGACGCAGGCCGTACAGGCTCGGCTCGTACGGGCGCTGGCGGACGGCGAGCACGCGCGCGCCCGCGAGCTGTACCAGGTGACGACGGCGTGGCTGGTGCTGGTGACATGGCCCGTCTGGCTGGGGTACGCCGCGCTCGCGCCGTGGGCGCTCGGCCTGTTCGGGCCCGCGTACTCGGCGGCGGTCCCCGTGGCGCTCGTGCTGGCCGCCACGATGATGGTGGCGACGGCGTGCGGCCTGGTGGACGTGGTCCTGACCGCCGCCGGGCACACCACGGCCAGCCTGGCCAACCTCCTCGCCGCCACAGCCGTGACGATCGCGCTCGACGTGGCGCTGATCCCCGGCCATGGGGCGCTAGGGGCCGCGCTCGGCTGGTCGGGCGGCACGCTGGTGAAGAACCTCCTGCCGCTGTGGCGGTTGCACCGCCGCTACGGCCTCCGCCCGTTCGGCCGCCACACGCTGACCGCCTTCCGCGTCCGCGCCTGGGCCACCGCATGACCGCCTGCCGGGCGCGCCCGTACCGCCGCACGAACGCCTGCGCCCCAGCCTGGGCCACCGCATGACCGCCGGTCCACCCGTTCTCGTCACGGGTCTGCCCAGGAGCGGTACGAGCTGGACCGGCAAGATGCTCACCGCCGGCCGCGAGGCCGTCTACGTCAACGAGCCGCTCAACCCCCAGCGCCCGCCCGGCCGCTCCCCCGGCGTCCTGCGGGCCACGGTCACGCACCGCTTCCAGTACATCTGCGACGACAACACCGGCGACTGGCTGCCCGCCTTCCGCGACACGGTCGCCCTGCGCTACCGGTTCGGCGCCGAACTGCGCGCCAACCGCTCGCCGCACGACCTGGCGCGGATGCTCAAGTACGGCACGTCGTTCACGCTGGGCCGCCTGGCGGGGCGGCGGGCACTGCTCGACGACCCGTTCGCGGTGCTGTCGGCCGGCTGGTTCGCCCACCGGCTCGGCTGCACGGTGATCGCGCTCGAACGCGACCCGGTCTCCTTCGTGGCGAGCTGGCAGCGGCTCGGCTGGACGGTCTCCTTCCATGAGCTCCTCGGTCAGCCGCTGCTGGTCCGCGACCATCCGGAGCTGCTGGAGCTGCGTCCGCTCGCCGACTCGCCCGACCGGGTCGCCAAGGCGGCCGCGCTGTGGCGGGTGACGCACCGGATCCTGGCCCGCACGCCGGGGATCCTGGTGGTGGGATACGAGTGGCTGGCGGCCGATCCGGTGGCGGGTTTCCGGCAGCTGTACGGGCACGCGGGACTGACGTGGTCGCGGGCCGCGGAGCGCCGGGTGCGGAGGGCGTGCACGGGCGGCGGTGGCGAGGGGCGTGGGGGGTTCGCCTGGTCGGGGCTGTCGCGGACGGCGTACCGGCGGATGGACTCCCGTCAGGCCCTGTCCAGGGCCGCCCGCGGCCTGACGGCCGAGGACGTCACCCGCGTCCGCCTCCTCACCGCCGCTCCCTGACCTCGGGACCGGTCAGGGGGCGGGGTGGCGGGTCAGGAGGCTGGTGGTGAGGAGGCGGGCGGCGAAGGGCAGGTCGTCGACGAGGTAACGGCGCGCCAGCCGTCCCGGCTCCGTCACCAGGCGGAACGCCCACTCCAGCCCGGCCCGCCGCATCCACCGGGGCGCCCGGGGCGCCGTGCCCGCCGCGAACGCGAGGGCCGCCCCGCAGCCCACGAACCAGGCGTCCGGGAGCCGCTCGCGCAGCGCGGCCACGAGCCGGTCCTGGCGCGGGAACCCGAGCCCCACGAACACGATCCGGGGCCGGGCCGCCACCACCCGGCGCAGCACCCGGGCCACCCCCTCGGCGGTGCGGTCGAAGGCGTACGGCGGGGACTCGACCCCGCAGACCCGCAGCCCGGGAAGGCGGCGGACGAGAGCCCGGGCCGCCGACACGGCCACCCCGGGCGGCCCTCCGAGCAGGTACACCGGCCACCCGCGCTCGGCCGCCGGCCCGCTCAGCGACCAGATCAGGTCGGCCCCGGTGACGCGTTCGGGCAGCGGCACGCCCAGGAGGCGGGAGGCCCACACCAGCGGCATCCCGTCGGCCACGACCAGGTCGGCGGTGTTGACCAGTTCCCTCAGGGCGGGGTCGGCGGCGGCGGAGCGGCAGATGTCGACGTTGGGCGTGACGATGCGTCCGCCGCGACCGGCCGCCAGCCCGGTCACGACGCGCGCCACCACCTGCGCCTCGCTCAACGCGTCGACGGTGACCCCTCCGACGACCACGCGGCGCGGCACCTGAAGCACCTGACCGACCCCTCCCGCCAGCGGCTCCGCCTCCGCGGATCCCTGTCTCGCGTGACTCCCGGACTCGGCAGGCCGGAGTGGCTCCACCGCGCCGCGCGCCTCGCCCCGTGAGACAGGACCAGACCCGGTCACGCGCGCCTCGCCGGACGCGACAGGACCGGGCCGGATCGCCCATGCCCGCCCGGTGAGACACGATCAGGCCGGGTCAAATGCCGTGTCCCCGGTCGTGGAGCAGCGCCAGGACCCTGGCCGCCGGGATCAGCCCGGCCGCCACCGCGAGCGCGATGGGCGCGCGCGGCTCCGACCGCCGGGCGGCGAACGCGCGCAGCGCCCAGCGTCCCGCCTCGCGCCGGTGGCCTAGGGCGGCGTGGTGGAAGGCGAGCTGGCCGTAGACGCGGGCCGCGCCGCGCGGGTCGGCGGACAGGCCGGCGTGCCGGGCCAGCATCCACTCCAGCCCGGCGATGCGCTCGCCCCATCGCGCCGCGTAGTGGGACGAGCCCCAGCGGACGCGCACCAGGGGACGGTCGACGTTCGCGAGGGGATGGCGGCGGGCGGCGCGCAGGGCGAGGTCCCAGTCCTCGTTCTGGCCGCCGGGGGCGCTCTCGTCCACCCACAGCGTGCCCCGCCGGAACAGGAACGTCGAGGAGTGGACCATCACCATGCGCGAGCGCAGCAGGTCGGCCTCGGTCACGGTGGTGGCTCCGGCCAGCCGCGGCACCAGCCGCCGGCCGTGCTCGACCTCGATGCCGCAGCTCGCGAACTCGGCGCCCGTCTCGGCCAGCGCGGCGACCTGGGCGGCGATCTTGCCGGGAAGCCACTGGTCGTCGTCGTCGCAGAACGCGACAAGGTCGGTGTCGGAGGCGGCGATCCCGGTGTTGCGCGCCCCGGGCAGACCCGGGGTGAGGCAGTTGGGCAGCACGCGGACGTCGCGGCCGGCCTGTGCCGGAACCCCGGCGAGCCGGTCGGCCACGGTCTCGTGCGGCGTGCCGTCGGCCACCACGACCACGGAGATCCTGCCCGGGTGCTCCTGCGCCAGCGCAGCGCGTACGGCGACGCCGAGGTGGCCGGGCCGGTCCCCACGCGTGGGGATCACGACGCCGACCGACGGCGCCGCCTCCCCGGCCGGCCGGGTCACGCCGTCACTCCGTGGTAGCCGTACCGGGACCGCAGCGGCCAGGTGAGGGCGGCGACCAGCCCGCGATGGGCGCCGGAGCGCCACGACTCGTCGAGCGCCAGCCCGACCGGCCCCACCGCGAACCGCATGGGGTTGCCCGACACCGTGTGGGCCGTGGTGATGTGCGCCGTCGATCCGGTGACGAACGGGAACTCGGCGCGCAGGCCGAGCCGGTGCGCGAGGCCCGTCAGCGTGGCCTCCGGCGCGGCGACGAGGTCCTCGTACCGCAGCCGGGTGACCTGGACGTCCGCTCCGCCCCGCCGGTCGCGGCGGGCGAGGAGGTCGAGGGCGACGTTCTGGGCGCTCCAGTGGAGCGCGGTGCGGGCGGGGCCCCAGCGGGTCATCGGCCGCCCGTCCTCGGGCCGGCGTACGGCCTTGCGCCAGGAGTGGGCGACGGCCCGCGGGTCGCGCACCACATGGACGACGTGGATGCTCGCCCCGCCCTCGGCCAGGCAGTGGGCCAGGGAGGCGTGCTTGCTGGAGTCGATGACGACGGAGGCGCCCGCGACCCGCGCGGCGGCGTCGTGGACGCGGCGGTAGGCACGGACGTACTCGTCCAGGTCGGGGTGGCGGATGCGCAGGACTCGGCGGGTGCGGTCGACCCGGCGGCGCAGCGCGAGGACCCGCTCGGCGAGCGGCCGGGTCCATCCGCCGAAGGCTTGCTCGCCGACGGCCGTCCAGAACGGGCAGGCGCCGAACGGCCGGCCGCAGCCGCACGGCTCACCGGCCAGGACGCCGCGGGCCCAGAGGTGCACGACCTCACCGAGGGGCGCCACGCCGGGCAGCTCCCCCAGCAGCCTCTCCAGCAGCGTGGTGCCGCTACGGCCGAGGCCGCCCAGGAAGACCACCCGGGTGGCAGTCGAAGGGTGAGTCACGGGGGATGGGCTTTCCTGGGCTAGTCGTTACACGGAACGTGACGAGACTAGCGCTGTGCGTAATGGGATCGTCGGTGAATCCCCAAAAGATCTAACCGAAAACGCCACCGGCCCCCGCCCCGGAAGGGGGCGGGGGCCGGTGGGACGCGGCGCGGGTCAGCGGGCTTCGAGGATCATGCCCGCGGCGACGGTGCCGTTGGTGGCCTCGTCCACGAGGATGAAGCCGCCCGTGAGCCGGTTGCGGGCGTAGTCGTCGACGAACAGCGGCTGCGTGACCCGAAGTGACACGCGCCCGATCTCGTTGAGGCCGAGCGAGGTGGCCTCCTCGTCGCGGTGCAGCGTGTTGACGTCGAGCCGGTAGTGGAGGTCGCGCACGAGTGCCCTGGCCGTTCGGGTGGTGTGCTTGATGGTGAGCTTGGTCCGCGGCGCCAGCTTGGCGGTGTCGGCCATCCAGCAGACCATGGCTTCGAGGTCCTGGGCCACGTGCGGCCGGTTGTTGGGCCGGGCGATCATGTCGCCGCGGGAGATGTCGAGGTCGTCCTCGAAGCGGAGGGTGACCGACATCGGGGGGAACGCCTCCTCGACGGGGCCGTCGAAGGTGTCGATGGAGGCGATCCGGGTGTTCAGGCCCGAGGGCAGGTGGACGACCTCGTCGCCCGGCTTGAGCACGCCGCCCGCGACCTGCCCGGCGTAGCCGCGGTAGTCGTGGAAGGCGTGGTCGTTGGCCCGCTGCGGGCGGATCACGTACTGGACGGGGAAGCGCACGTCGACGAGGTTGCGGTCGGAGGCGATGTGCACGTTCTCCAGGTGGTGCAGCAGCGACGAGCCGTTGTACCACGGCATGTTCTCCGAGCGGGAGACGACGTTGTCGCCGTTGAGCGCGGAGATCGGGATGAACGTCAGGTCGCCCACGTTGAGCTTGGAGGCGAACGCCGTGAACTCCTCGCGGATCTCCTCGAAGCGCTCCTGCGCGTAGTCGACCAGGTCCATCTTGTTGACGGCGAGCACCAGGTGCGGCACCCGCAGCAGCGAGGTCAGGAACGCGTGGCGGCGCGACTGCTCCAGCACGCCCTTGCGGGCGTCGATGAGGATGATCGCCAGGTCGGCGGTGGAGGCGCCGGTGACCATGTTCCGGGTGTACTGGATGTGCCCGGGGGTGTCGGCGATGATGAACTTGCGGCGCGGCGTGGCGAAGTACCGGTAGGCCACGTCGATCGTGATGCCCTGCTCACGCTCGGCCCGCAGGCCGTCGGTGAGCAGCGACAGGTCGGTGTACTCGGTGCCGCGGTCGCGCGAGGTGCGCTCGACCGCCTCCAGCTGGTCCTCGAAGATGGCCTTGGAGTCGAAGAGCAGGCGTCCGATCAGGGTGGACTTGCCGTCGTCGACGCTTCCCGCCGTGGCGAAACGCAGAATGTCCATCGGTTTTAGAAGTAGCCTTCCCGCTTGCGGTCCTCCATGGCGGCCTCCGAGGCGCGGTCGTCGGCCCTGGTGGCCCCGCGCTCGGTGATCCGGGTGGCCGCGATCTCCTCGATGATCTCCTCGACCGTGACGGCCGTGGACTGCACGGCCCCGGTGCAGGTCATGTCGCCGACGGTGCGGTAGCGCACCACGGCCTCGAACAGCGGCTCGTCATCGCCGCGCTGGACGACCTCGGAGTCGGGCAGCAGCATGCCGTCGCGCTCGAACACCTTGCGGGTGTGGGCGAAGTAGATCGACGGGATCTCGATGCCCTCGCGCCGGATGTAGTCCCAGACGTCGAGCTCGGTCCAGTTGGACAGCGGGAAGACGCGGATGTGCTCGCCCTTGCGGATGCGGGAGTTGTAGAGGTTCCACAGCTCGGGACGCTGGTTCTTCGGGTCCCACTGGCCGAAGTCGTCGCGGAAGGAGAACACCCGCTCCTTGGCCCGGGCCTTCTCCTCGTCGCGCCGGGCGCCGCCGAAGACCGCGTCGAACTCGTGCTCCTCGATGGCGTCGAGCAGCGTGGTGGTCTGCAGGCGGTTGCGCGAGGCGCGCCGGCCGGTGTCCTCGACCACGCGGCCCTGGTCGATCGAGTCCTGGACGCTGGCCACGATGAGCCGCGCGCCGAGCTCCTGGGAGCGGCGGTCGCGGAACTCGATGACCTCGTCGAAGTTGTGGCCGGTGTCGACGTGCATGAGCGGGAAGGGGATCGCCGCGGGCCAGAACGCCTTCTCGGCGATGCGTAGCATGACGATGGAGTCCTTGCCGCCGGAGAAAAGCAGACAGGGACGCTCGAACTCCGCCGCGACTTCGCGCATGATGTGAATGGCTTCGGCCTCGAGCACGTCGAGCTGCGACGTCGTGTAGTCGCGCTGGAGCATGGGAGCTTCCTCCGGCGGTTAGCGGTGCAGGTCCCGGATCCCGGCGAGCAGGGTAGACGCCAAGTCCGGTAGGGAAACAAGGATATCCGGTAGCGAGGGGTCCGGCCTGTTGTAGGTGAGCGGCGTGCCGTCGATGCGACTGGTGTGGGCTCCGGCGGCCTGTGCGACGGCCACCGGGGCGGCGGAGTCCCACTCGTACTGGCCGCCGGCGTGGACGTACGCCTCGACGTCGCCGGTGAGCACCGCAGAGATCTTCGCTCCGGCCGAGCCGATGGGCACGAGGTCGGCGCCGACGAGGTAGGCGAGGTTCTGGACGAACTCCGGCGGCCTGGTGCGGCTGACCGCGACGCGGAACCGGCCCCGCTCCAGGGCGGGCAGCTTGGGCGGCTCGGCGGTGCTGAGCGTGCGGCCCTGGGCGGGCAGCGCCACGGCTCCGGCCGTGAGCCGGTCGCCCTCCCACAGCGCGACGTGGACGGCCCAGTCGGACCTGCCCTCCTCGGCGAACTCCCGGGTGCCGTCGAGCGGGTCGACGATCCATACGCGGGGAGCGCTCAGCCGGCGCGGGTCGAGCCGGTCCTCGCGGCTGGACTCCTCCGACAGCACGCAGTCGCTCGGGCGCAGGCGCGACAGCGACTCCATGAGAAACACGTGGGAGGCCCGGTCGCCGAGGGCGCGCAGCCCGGCCGGGTCGGCGAAACCCTCGCGGTCGCGAAGCGCGAGCAGCCGCTCGCCTGCCTCCGTGGCCAGGTCGGCAGCGAGGGCATGGTCGTCGCGAATCGTCATCAGTAAGCTCCTTGCCCGCGGGCGACGGCCGACCAAGTCTTCCACAGGATCTGCAGGTCGAGCATGAGGGACCAGTTCTCCACGTAACGCAGGTCGAGGCGGACGGATTCCTCCCACGACAGGTCGGATCTGCCGCTCACCTGCCACAGACCGGTCAGGCCGGGGCGGACGAGCAGGCGGCGGCGCACGTCGTCGCCGTACCGGTCGACCTCTTCGGGCAGGGGCGGACGGGGGCCCACGAGCGACATGTGCCCGAGGACCACGTTGACGAGCTGGGGCAGCTCGTCGAGGGAGTGGCGGCGCATGAGAGAGCCGAGCGGGGTGACCCGCGGGTCGTTGCGGATCTTGAACAGTACTCCGTCGGCGTCGCTGACCAGGGTGATCTTCTGGCGCTCGGAGCCGCGCCGCATCGTGCGGAACTTCAGGATCGTGAACGATGCGCCGTCCCTGCCGACCCGGGTCTGCCGGAACAGGGCGGGGCCGGGGCTGGTCACGCGCACCGCGACGGCCAGCGTGAGCAGCAGCGGGGCCAGCAGGACCAGCAGGGCGGCGGCCACGACGCGGTCGAAGGCGTTCTTGACGAGCTGGCGGGCGCCGGTGAGCTCTGGGTGCTCGACGTGCAGCAGCGGGAGACCCGCGGCGGGCCTGATCGTCGTGCGCGGCCCGGCCACCTCCATCAACGCGGGCGCGACCACCAGCTCGGTGTGGGTGCGCTCCAGCCGCCAGGCGAGCCGGCGCAACGCCACGCCGTCCATCTCGGGGCAGGCCAGCACGGCCACGGTGTCGGCGCGGGCCTGGTCGACGACGATGGGAACGTCGCTGAAGTCGCCGGCGACGGGCACACCGGCCACGCATCCCCCGGCGCCCTCGGCGGGCAGGCAGGCGGCGACGATCTCCATGCCGTGGTGGCGCTCGCGCCGGAAGAGCTGCACCAGCTCGGCCACCGAGGCGGCGTGGCCCACGGCGACGACCCTGCGCATGCAGGCGCCGCGGGCCCGGCGCCGGTGCAGCGAGCGGCGCAGGGCGTACCTGAGCAGCAGCGTGAGAAGGGTGACCAGCGGCAGCGCGAGGACGACGTAACCGCGTGCGACGTCGGTCTTGGTCAGGTAGGAGCCGATGGCGGTGGCGGCGGTCAGCGCGACGCCGCACTGCACGACGCGGCGGAACTCGTCGGAGCCGATGCCGATCATGCGCGGCTCGTAGGCGCGGTTGAGCGCGACCGCGATGATCCACACCGCGGGCAGCAGGGCGCTGACCAGGAGGTACGGCGCGGCGTAGGGCGTCAGCTCGCCGAAGCGCAGGAAGAAGGCCCCGGCGGAGCCGGCCGCGGCGCCGAGCAGGTCGGACATGAAGGCGCGCGCCCGGTAGGTCCGCACCCATCCGGGCTGCCGTGGCCGTGCCGTCCATGAGGAGCCGGGCCCGAAGCCGACGACGGTCAGCAGGCCCTCGCCGTCGCTCACCGCAACGCCCCCCGTGATGAGTCCGTAACCGACAGTCACCAGATAGTAGCGTCAGCCACCTCGGCGTAGTCGCGAACGGACCTATGCGGGGATCAGCGTGGAGGGCCGGAAATCTTGAGATCTGCCCGGTGGAACTCGTTCTGGGTGACTTCCAGCCCGTGCTCCATGAGCGACTCGACCACGTCGGCGGCGCGGTCCACGAGGAAGGGCAGGTCCTTGCGCTCGGCGGTGGCGAAGTCGCGCAGCACGAAGGCGGCCGGGTCCATGCGGCCCGGCGGGCGTCCGATGCCGAAGCGGACGCGGAGGTAGTCGCGGGTGCCCAGCGACTTGGTGATCGACTTGAGGCCGTTGTGGCCGTTGTCGCCGCCGCCGAGCTTGGCGCGCAGCGCGCCGTAGGGCACGTCCAGCTCGTCGTGGACGACGATCAGGCGCTCGGGGCCGATCTTGTAGAAGTCGGCCAGGGCCTTGACCGGGCCGCCCGACAGGTTCATGTACGTGAGCGGCTTGGCGAGGATCGCGGCCCGCGTCTCCAGCACCTCGGCCCTGCTCTTGTGCGCCTTGAACCGCCCGCCGGCCCGCGCGGCCAGCTCGTCGAGCACCATGAAGCCGGCGTTGTGCCGGTTGCCGGCGTATTCGGCGCCGGGGTTGCCCAGCCCGGCGATGAGCCAGCGGTCCATGAAGTCTCCTCGGGCTCCAGTGGCCAAGACGCGGGAACGGGGCAGCGGTCTGATTGGCCGAGCTGCCGCTCGGCGTGCTGTGACGGATGTCCTCGCTGCGCTGCGGATCCGTCACAGCCCACCAGCCGCCCCGTGGTCCGGTGACTACTCGGCGGCCTCGGCGCTCTCGCCCTCGGTGGCGGCCTCGGCCACCTCGCCCTCGGCGGCCTCCTCCTCCGGAGCCTCGGTCGGCTTGGCGCTGACCTGGAGGATGACGGCCTCCGGGTCGGCGGTCAGCGTGGCGCCCTGCGGCAGCTTCAGCTCGCCGGCGGTGATGGCGGTGCCGACCTCCAGGCCCTCGACGTCGACCTCGACGCCGGTCGGGATGTGGGTGGCCTCGGCCTCGACGGCGACAGAGGTCATCTGAAGGTCGAGGATGCCCTCGGAGTTGACGTCGCCGACCGTGGTGACCGGGATCTCGACGGTGACCTTCTCGCCCCGCTTGACCAGGAGCAGGTCGACGTGCTCGACGAAGCCCTTGATCGGGTCGCGCTGGACGCCCTTGGGCAGGGCCAGCTCGTCGACGCCGTCGCCCTGGAGGCGGATCAGCACGTTGGGCGTACGCAGGGCGAGGAGGACCTCGTGACCCGGCAGGGTCAGGTGCTTGGGCTCGATGCCGTGCCCGTAGAGGACGGCCGGGACCTTGTCGGCGCGGCGGATCTTGCGGGCGGCGCCCTTGCCGAACGTGGTGCGGGACTCGGCGGCGATACGTACTTCGGACATGACATCTCCTAGGGATGCTTCGAGGATCGTCTGGGTGCGGCGCTCTCCCTCACCCGCCCTAGCGGAAGGCGTTACGAGCGCGACCAACCAATGCTACCGGCTTAAGTGTCACCCTCGAACAGACTCGTGACGGAGCCGTCGGTGAAGACCTCGGTGATGGCCCGGGCGATGAGCGGCGCGATGGACAGCACGGTGAGCTTGTCGAAGCGGGACTCCTGCGACAGCGGAAGCGTGTTGGTCACGATGACCTCGCTGATGCGGGAGTTCTTCAGCCGGTCGACGGCCGGGTCGGAGAAGACCGCGTGGGTGGCGGCGACGATCACGTTGGTCGCGCCCTGCTCGTACAGGGCGTCGGCCGCCTTGCAGATCGTGCCGGCCGTGTCGATCATGTCGTCGATGAGCACGCAGGTACGGCCCCGGACCTTGCCGACGACCTCGTTGACCTTCACCTGGTTGGCCACGTCGAGGTCGCGCCGCTTGTGGATGAACGCGAGGGGCGTGCCGAGCGTGTCGGCCCAGCGCTCCGACAGCCGGACGCGGCCGGTGTCGGGCGAGACGACCGTGGTGGTGGCCAGGTCGAGCTTGTTCTTCAGGTAGCTCTCCAGGACCGGCATGGCGAACAGGTGGTCCACCGGGCCGTCGAAGAAGCCCTGGATCTGCGAGGTGTGCAGGTCGATGGACATGAGCCGGTCGGCGCCCGCGGTCTTGAACAGGTCGGCCATCAGCCGGGCGGTGATGGGCTCACGTCCGCGCCCCTTCTTGTCCTGGCGGGCGTAGCCGAAGAACGGCATGACCACGGTGATGCGCTTGGCGGAGGCCCGCTTGAGCGCGTCGACCATGATCAGCTGCTCCATGATCCACTGGTTGATCGGCGAGGTGTGGCTCTGGATCACGAAGGCGTCGCAGCCGCGGACGGATTCGAGGTAGCGGGCGTAGATCTCGCCGTTGGCGAAGTCGACCAGCTTGGTCGGGGTGAGCGAGACGCCGACGTGCTCGGCGACCTCCTCGGCCAGCTCGGGGTAGGCCCGGCCGGAGAAGAGCATGAGGTTCTTCTCGCCAGGCTGCTTGATGCTCGTCATGCCCCACTCCCCTGCTGGTCCTGCTGCTCGGCCGGAGCCTGGCCGGCCGCCTGCTGCTCGGCCAGGGCGCGTTGGGCCGCCGCTGCCGACTTGGTGCCCGCGCGCCTGCGCAGCACCCATCCCTCGATGTTGCGCTGGCGGGCGCGGGCCACGCCGATCGCGCCCGGCGGCACGTCGCCGTCGATCACCGAGCCCGCCGCCGTGTAGGCGCCGTCGCCGACGGTCACCGGGGCGACGAGCATGCTGTCGCAGCCGACGAACGCGCCGTCGCGCACGGTGCTGCGGTGCTTGTTGACGCCGTCGTAGTTGACGAACACCACCGCGGCGCCGATGTTGACGTCGTCGCCGATCGTGGCGTCGCCCGCGTAGGACAGGTGGGGCACCTTGGAGCGCTCGCCGACCTGGGTGTTCTTCATCTCGACGAACGTGCCGGCCTTGGCGGCGCGGCCGAGGACCGTGCCGGGGCGCAGGTAGGCGTACGGGCCGACGCTCGCGCCGGGGCCGACGTCGGCGGAGTCGCAGACGGCGTTGCGCACCACGGCCCCGGCGCCGACCCGGGTGGAGGTCAGCGTGGTGGCGGGGCCGACCTCGGCGCCGGACTCGATGACGGTGCGGCCGTGGAGCTGGGTGCCGGGGTGGACGACGGCGTCGGGCTGGATCTCCACGTCGACGTCGATCCAGGTGCTGGCCGGGTCGACGACGGTGACGCCGGCGCGCATGTGGCGCTCCAGGATCCGCCGGTTGAGCACCTGGCGGGCCTGGGCGAGCTGGACCCGGTCGTTGACGCCCTCGACCTCGGCGAAGTCGGTGGCGGTGTGGGCGCCCACCCGGTGGCCGTCCTGGCGCAGGATGGACAGCACGTCGGTGAGGTACTCCTCGCCCTGGGCGTTGTCGGTGGACACCCGCTTGACGGCGTCGGCCAGCAGGGAGCCGTCGAAGGCGTAGATGCCGGAGTTCATCTCCTTGATGGCGCGCTGCTCGTCGGTGGCGTCCTTCTCCTCGACGATGGCGAGGACGCCGCCCGCGGCGTCGCGGACGATGCGGCCGTAGCCGGTCGGGTCGGGCACCTCGGCGGTGAGGACGGTGACGGCGTTGCGGTCGGCGGCGTGGCGGGCGAGCAGCGCGGCGAGGGTCTCGGCGCGCAGCAGCGGCACGTCGCCGTAGGTGACGAGGACCGTGCCGTCGATCGCGCCGGCCTCGTCGAGGACGGTGCGGACGGCGTGGCCGGTGCCTCGCTGCTCACGCTGGACGACGGCCAGCGCGTCGGGGCTGGTCTCGGCGAGGTGGGCGCCGACGCGTTCGCGCGCGTGCCCGATGACGACGATCAGCCGCTGCGGACCGAGGTCGCGGGCGGCGGCGAGCATGTGGTCGAGCAGGGCTCGGCCGCACACCTCGTGCAGGACTTTGGGGGTCTGGCTCTTCATCCGGGTGCCCTCGCCTGCGGCGAGGACGATGACGGCTGCCGGGCGCGGCACACTCACGGACTGAGGCTCCCTGTGGCTGGACGGTTCAGGGCTGGGCGCGGGCTACCGCACCGACACCCTCCCGACACCGCGAGGATACCCGCCCTGCCCCTGCTTCTCCCCGCAGGGGCATGCCTCAACGCTCCCGGAAGAGGACTCGAACCCCTACAAAGTGGACCAAAACCACTTGTCCTGCCGATTAGACGATCCGGGATTAATCAGACACCCATGGCATCCGACACACCTACGATACCGAGCCCGCACCCCGTCGCGCGCCCGCATCGGCAACGCGGGCCGCGCCGTACAGGATTGACGACATCCCGCCCGGGTAGGGCGTGCCACTAGCAGACCTACCTAAATCCCGCAAGGTACGGAATGCACTCAGGTCCGGCGATGAACCGTTGCCCATCCCACATTCGCGGCTTAGGGCTTCCTTACTTACGATGGCGTAGGTTACGGTTGCGTAGCCCGGACATTCATCCTCATACACGTCGTGAGAGGTAGCCCATGACCGTTGTCGCCGAACGCCCCACACCGGGACCGAAGCCCGACTTCGAGGAAGAGCCGCGGACCAAGGCGGAGCTTGTCACCTTCGCACTGGTGGTCGGCCTTCCCCTGATCGCGTTCGTGGCCGCCGTGCCGCTCGCCTGGGGATGGGGGCTCGGCTGGACGGACGTCGCGATCATGCTCGTCTTCTACGTCGTCTCGGGGCTCGGCGTGACCGTCGGGCTGCACCGCTACTTCACCCACGGCTCGTTCAAGGCCAAGCGGCCCCTGAAGATCGCCCTCGGCATCGCCGGCAGCCTCTCGCTGGAGATGTCCGTGCTCGACTGGGTGGCCACCCACCGCAAGCACCACAAGTTCTCCGACAAGGAGGGCGACCCTCACTCGCCGTGGCGCTTCGGCCCCGGCTTCAAGTCGATGGCCAAGGGCCTGCTCTACGCGCACATGGGCTGGATGTTCGACGCCGAGCGCGTCAACCGCGAGAAGTACGCCCCCGACCTGTGCAAGGACCCGGACGTGGTCAAGCTGCACAAGTGGTTCCCCGCGCTGGCGCTCACCTCGCTCCTGCTCCCGGGCGTGCTCGGCGGGCTGCTCACCTGGTCCTGGCAGGGCGCGCTGACCGCGCTGTTCTGGGGCTCTCTGGTCCGCATCGGCCTGCTGCACCACGTCACCTGGTCGATCAACTCCATCTGCCACGTGTTCGGCGAGGAGGACTTCCAGGTCCGCGACAAGTCCCGCAACGTGTGGTGGCTGGCGATCCCGTCCTTCGGCGAGTCGTGGCACAACCTGCACCACTCCGACCCGACCTGCGCGCGGCACGGCGCCCTGAAGGGCCAGATCGACCTGAGCGCCGAGGTCATCCGCGGCTTCGAGCGTCTGGGCTGGGCCTCCGACGTGCGCTGGCCGACCCCGGAGCGGCTGGCGGCGAAACGGCTTGCCTGACAGCGACACCGTGGTGACCGGTCTCGCGTCCGGCACCGCCATTATGGAAACCGTGACCGAACCCCGATCTCGCAGGCGCATGTCCGGAAGAGAGCGACGCGAACAGCTGATCCGGATCAGCCGCACCCTGTTCGCCGAGAAGGGGTTCGACGGGACCTCCATCGAGGAGATCGCGGCGACCGCCCAGGTCTCCAAGCCGGTCGTGTACGAGCACTTCGGCGGCAAGGAGGGCGTCTACGCGGTCGTCGTGGACCGCGAGATGCAGAAGCTGCTGTCCATGACGACCGAGGCGCTGTCCGCCTCCCACTCGCTGATCAAGCTGGAGCGGGCCGCCCTGGCGCTGCTCCAGTACATCGAGGAGAGCAGCGAGGGGTTCCGCATCCTCGTGCGCGACTCCCACGCCGCGTCCGGCACGGGCTCGTTCGCGAGCCTGATCAGCGAGATCGCGAGCCGGGTCGAGGACGTGCTCGCCGACGAGTTCGTCGCGCGCGGCTACGACCCGAAGCTCGCTCCCATGTACGCCCAGATGCTGGTCGGCATGGTGGCCCTGACCGGTCAGTGGTGGCTGGACGTGCGCAAGCCCGGCCGCGAGGAGGTCGCGGCGCACCTGGTCAACCTCGCCTGGAACGGCCTGACCGGGCTCAACCCCAACCCCGCGATCACGATGACGACCCGCGCGAACCCGAGCGTGGCCAAGCCGCCCTGGCCCAGCGACAAGGAGCTGCGCGAGCTGGAGAAGGCCCGCGAGAAGGAGCTCAAGGAGGCCGAGAAGGCGCGCCAGCGGGAGCTGCGCGAGGCCGAGAAGGCCCGCGCCCGCGAGCTGAAGGAGCGCGAGCGCCTGCTCAAGGAGGCCGAGAAGGAGCAGGAGCGGCTGCTGAAGGAGGCGGAGAAGGCCCGCGAGCGCGAGGAGAGGCTGCGCCTGCGGGAGGCCAAGCTCGCCGAGCGCGCCGCGCTGCTGGGGCAGGGTGAGGAGACTCGGCCTGGAAGTCTTGACCAGCAAGAATAGGTCGTTGCCGAGTAGTTAACGTTCTGTTCAGATAAATGGGGCATATTTCACGTATGTCCGTGGAACCGCTGCGCCCGGAAAGCGATCTAGCCCTGCCTCACGAGAGGTTCCTCAACCGCGAGGAGAGCTGGCTGCAGTTCAACGAGCGGGTGCTGGAGCTGGCCGAGGACTCGTCGATCCCGCTCCTCGAGCGGGTGCGCTTCCTCGCCATCTTCGCGAGCAACCTCGACGAGTTCTTCCGAGTACGGGTGGCCGGGCTGAAACGGCGCATGGCCACCGGCCTGCTGCTGCGGACCAGGAGCGGGCTCAAGCCCCGCGACGAGCTGGTCCGCATCGCCGCCATCGCCGGCGACCTGGCCAAGCGGCACGCGACGCTCTTCCACGAGACGATCGTGCCGCGCCTGGCGGCCGAGGGCATCGAGATCGCCCGTTGGGAGGACCTCGGCCGCGAGGAACGCACCGAGCTGCGCAAGCTGTTCAGGGAGCGGATCAGGCCGGTCCTCACGCCGCTGGCCGTGGACCCCGCCCACCCCTTCCCGTACATCTCGGGCCTCAGCCTCAACCTGGCCGTCGTGGTGCGCAACCCGGCGACCGACCACACCGTCTTCGCCCGGGTCAAGGTGCCCTCGCAGCTCCCCCGGTTCGTGCAGGCGTCGCCGAGCCGGTTCGTGCCGCTGGAGGACGTGATCGCGGCCCACCTCGGGCAGCTGTTCAAGGGCATGGAGATCGTCCAGCACCACGTCTTCCGCGTCACCAGGAACGAGGACCTCGACGTCGACGAGGACGTCACCGAGAACCTCATGCAGGCCCTGGAGAAGGAGCTGCTCAAGCGCCGCTTCGGCCCGCCCGTGCGGCTGGAGGTCGAGGACACGATCACGCCCGAGGTGCTGGAGCTCCTCGTGGACGAGCTGGGCGTGGCGCCGCACGAGATCTACCGCATCGCCGGGCCGCTGGACCTGACCGGCATGCACGCCATCGCCGACCTCGACCGGGGCGATCTCGGCTACCGGCCGTTCGTGCCCGCAGAGGCCGTCAGCGCCGACGACGACATCTTCAGCGTGCTGCGCGAGCGTGACATCCTGCTGCACCACCCGTACGACTCGTTCTCGACCAGCGTGCAGCGCTTCATCGAGATGGCAGCGGCCGACCCGAGGGTGCTGGCCATCAAGCAGACCCTCTACCGCACCAGCGGCGAGTCGCCCATCGTGGACGCCCTCATCGACGCGGCCGAGGCCGGCAAGCAGGTCGTGGTCGTGGTCGAGATCAAGGCCCGTTTCGACGAGCACGCCAACATCTCCTGGGCCCGCAAGCTGGAGCGGGCCGGCTGCCACGTCGTCTACGGCGTCGTCGGGCTCAAGACCCACTGCAAGCTCGCCCTCGTCGTCCGCCAGGAGCCCTCCGGGGAGCTGCGCCGCTACTGCCACATCGGCACCGGCAACTACAACCCCAAGACCGCCCGGCAGTACGAGGACTTCGGCCTGCTCACGGCCGACCCGCTGGTCGGTGAGGACGTCACCGACCTGTTCATCCACCTGACCGGCTACTCCAACCACTCGGCCTACCGCCGGCTGCTGGTCGCCCCGCACTCCCTGCGCGGGGGGCTGCTGGCCAGGATCGAGCGGGAGATCGCCCACCAGCGGGCCGGCCGCCCGGCGCGCATCAGGATCAAGACCAACTCCCTGGTGGACGAGCCGATCATCGACGCCCTCTACCGCGCCTCGCGCGAGGGCGTGCCGGTGGACCTGTGGGTGCGCGGCGTGTGCATCCTGCGGCCCGGTGTCCCCGACCTGTCCGAG
The DNA here is from genome assembly GCF_040654455.1 of Nonomuraea sp. NPDC050691. Taxonomy (NCBI): domain Bacteria; kingdom Bacillati; phylum Actinomycetota; class Actinomycetes; order Streptosporangiales; family Streptosporangiaceae; genus Nonomuraea; species Nonomuraea sp. NPDC050691. The sequence continues at coordinate 130,438 of NZ_JBFAIA010000002.1, read as the reverse complement.
AACATCCGGGTCAGGTCGATCCTGGGCAGGTTCCTTGAGCACTCGCGCGTGTACGAGTTCGGGCTGGGCAGGAGGCCCGAGGTGTGGATCGGCAGCGCCGACCTGATGCGCCGCAACCTGGACCGCCGGGTCGAGGCCCTGGTCAAGGTCACCTCGTCGCAGCAGAAGGCGTACCTGATCGACCTCATGGACCGGGCCATGGCCGACACCACCAACGCCTGGTGGCTCGACGGCGACGGCAAGTGGGTCCACCATCCCGGCGAGGACCTGCAGAACCACCTCATCACCTCACGCCGCTGGAGGACCGTTGACGACTGACGACCGCCTCCGCGCGGCCGGCGCCGTCGTCTGGCGGGGCGACCCGGCCGCGCCCGAGGTCGCCGTCGTCCACCGCCCCCGCTACGACGACTGGACGTTCCCCAAGGGCAAGCTCAAGTCCGGCGAGCACCCCGTCGCCGCCGCCCTGCGCGAGGTGCGCGAGGAGACCGGCCTGACGGTCGTGCTCGGCCGCGCTCTGCCGCCGGTCCACTACCTGCTCGGGGGCCGGGTCAAGCGGGTCGACTACTGGACGGCCCGGGTCGCGGAGCAGGGGGCGTTCGAGCCGGGCGACGAGGTGGACGAGCTGCGGTGGTTGCCGGTGGACGAGGCGCGCTCGCTGCTCACCTACGAGTGGGACACCGGCCTGCCGGCCGCGCTCACGGCCGCGCCGCTCGCCACCACGCCTCTCGTTCTCATACGGCACGGCACTGCCGGGTCGCGGCGGGAATGGGAGGGCGACGACGCCCTGCGCCCGCTCGACGCCGACGGCCGCGCCCAGGCGGTGACGCTGGCCCGGGTGCTGGCCGCCTACCGTCCCGCGGAGGTGGTCAGCTCGCCGAGCCTGCGCTGTGTGCAGACGGTCGAGCCGTACGGCGCCCCGGCGCGGCTGGAGCCGCTGCTGAGCGAGGAAGGCCAGGACCCGGAGAAGACGTCCGCGCTGGTGGCCGCGCTGCGCGGGCCGGCGGCCGTGTGCAGCCACGGCAAGGTGCTGCCCGAGCTGATCCGGCGGCTCAGCGGCGAGGAGGCCGAGCTCGACAAGGGCGAGCTGGCCGTGCTGCACCGGGCGGAGGGACAGGTGGTCGCCATGGAGCGCCACACCACCTGATTCACCCGGTCACGGGGCCAGCTTCTTGACCGCCTTGCGGACCTTCCTGGACGTGCGGCCCCACACCGCGGGGAAGTCCTTCAACGCCTGTTCGGCACCGGTGCGCTCCATCCCGATCAACACGCCGTAGGTGAAGGTGTCCTCCCCCGCCTCGCGGGCGGTCATCGCCTCCTTGGCCAGCGTCTCCTGCGCCACCACCGCGTCCTGGTGGGCGCCCAGCGCCTCCTGGACGCCCTCGGCCAGCTCGCCGAGCCGCGCCGCCCCGGGGCCGAGGACGTCCCGGAGCGCCTCGGCGGTGTAGCGGGCGCGCTTGGCCGCCTTGCGCACGTCGTGCATGGCCGTCTCGTGGCGCTCCGGCTCGGCGATCTCCTGGGCCGCGTCGTACCTGCGCACCACCCGCTCCCAGTTCGCGGCGGCCACGGCGGGCAGTTCCCGCGCCGCCGGCCTGGCCGCGCGCCTGCCCAGCTCGGGCGCCGCCGTCAGCTCCTCCAGGGCGTCGAGCAGCAGGTAGTAGCGCTCGCCGCTCAGCGCCTCGCGGATCCGCCCGTACGCCTCCGCCTCGCGCTGGCGCAGGCCGTCACCGAGCCTGGCCTGGACCGGGCCGGTGACCAGTTCGGGCGCCAGCCCCGAGAGCTCCCCGGCGAACCGCGCCCGGATCACCTCCAGGTCGCGGGCCTCGCCGAGGACCAGGCCGAGCCACCTCAGCTCGTCCTGGATGTGGGCGGTGTTGCCCACGATCTTCTTGAACGCCTTGAGCACGCTGCGCAGGCGCCGGGAGGCGACCCGCATCTGGTGGACGGCGTCCTCCTCCGCGAGCCGTACCCGGGGGTCCTGCGCGAGCAGCGCGCCGACCTGGGAGGCCAAGTAGCCGGCCACCACCTCGCCGGCGCTGCCCGGCTCGGTCTCCGCCCGGCGCGGCGCGGGCACGTCGAGGAGCCTCAGGAGCTTGCTCGACGCCCCGGCCGGGGTCGCGCCCGCCCTGCGGAGCCGCTTGCCGACCTTGGCGAGCACCCGCGCGTCGCCGTCGAGCAGCTCCGCCTCGACCTCGCGCCAGCGGACGATCCGCGACCGCTCGCCGAACACCGTGCCCTTGACGCGGTCGTCGGCGACCTCCACCAGGCGTCTGTCGCCCTCGCGGACGACCGTGACGCTCCTGCGGGTCTCCAGCTCGGCCACCGCCTGGAGCGACGCTCCCCGCGTGTAGCCGCGGACCAGCTCGCACAGCTCGTCCGGCACGACCCTGATGCTGCGGGTGAGGGGGCGATGGATCTCCTGGCGGGCGCCCTTGGCCTTGGGCAGCTTGAGGTGCCATCCGGCGTCGTCCCCGCCTCTGCGGCGTCTGAGGGTGACGCCGTGGGCGGCCAGCCGCAGGTCGGGAGTGTCGTAGTAGAGCGCCACGAGCGTGTGGCTCCTGGGCCCCACCACCTCGCCGACCCGGCTCAGGTCCGGAATCGTGTAGTCGGGGGGAACGTCGAACTTGTCCTCGATCTCGATGCCCACCGCACCTCACAAAGGTCCTGGTATGTAACAATCATGCCACTGTGAGGTGGAGGATCGGCTACTGGCCTCTGTGGGCCACCACGAAGATTCTCCGGAACGGGAACGGCGTCCCGTACTCCCTGGCCGGATAGGCCTCGATGAGCCGCGGCGCGAGGTCGTTGACGAAGGCGGCGTGCTCGCTCGGGTCCAGCCGGTCGAAGACGGGCCGCAGGGCGGTGCCGGAGATCCAGTTGAGCACCGCGTTCTCGCCCTGGAGCACGTGGATGTACGTGGTCTCCCAGGCGTCGACCTGACAGCCGAGCCGGGTCAGCAGGTCCAGGTACTCGACCGGGTCCCCCACCCCGCCGGCGAGATCGAGGCCGCTGAGCCGTTCCGCCCAGCGCGGCGAGGCGCACACCTCGCGGATCGCCGCGTAGCTGGGCGCCTCGAAGTTCCCCGGCACCTGGAAGGCCAGCCAGCCGCCCTCGTCGAGCGCGTCCACCCAGTGTTCGAGCACGTCACGGTGCTCGGGCACCCACTGGAGCACGGCGTTGGACAGCAGGACGTCCACCGGGCGGTCGGGCCGCCACATGGTCACGTCCGCGACGGCGAACCTCGGCGCGCCGTTCAGCTCCCGCGCCTTGGAGATCATCGCCGGGGACGAGTCGAAGCCCTCCACGGTGGCCCCGGGCCAGCGGCGGGCCAGCTCCAGGGTGAGCTCGCCGCTGCCGCACCCCGCGTCCACGACGTACTCGGGCTGCTCGGCGCCCACACGGGCGAGCAGGTCGCGGAACGGGCGTGACCGCTCGTCGGCGAACCTGGCGTAGGTTGCGGGATCCCAGATATCTCTTGACATAAAGATAATTGATATCGAGACACATATCTCGATGTCAAGACAGTACACTCGGTGTCATGACGCAGGACGCGCAGGACGAGGTGGACCGGCTCGTCACGGCCTGGCGGGCCGAACGGCCCGACCTCGACGTCGAGCCCCTCCAGGTGCTCTCCCGCGTATCGAGGCTGGCCAAACACCTTGACCGGGCAAGACGTGCCGCGTTCGCCGAGCACGACCTCGAACCGTGGGAGTTCGACGTGCTGACGGCGCTGCGCCGCGCCGGCAAGCCGTACGAGCTGAGCCCGGGGGCGCTGCTGCGCGCCACGCTGGTCACCTCCGGCACGATGACCAACCGCATCGACCGCTTGGCGCAGGCCGGGCTCGTCGTCCGGCGGCCCGACCCGGAGGACCGGCGGGGGGTGCTCGTGTCGCTCACGCCGGCCGGGCTCGACCGGGTCGACGCCGCGTTCGCCGGGTTGCTGCGCAGGGAGCACGAACTGCTGGCGGGGCTGGGGGCGGAGGAGCAGCGGGCGCTGGCCGGCCTGCTCCGCACCCTCCTGGCCCCGTTCGACTCCTGACCGGCCCCGCGGGCCGGCCGCCCCTGGGTGAGCGGCTCAGGCGCCTCGCTTGAGCGGGCCGGTCGCCTCGCTTGAGCGGGTCAGTCGCCGAGGCGGTCGGCGACCTCCAGCCAGGCGGCCTCGACGGTGTCCTTCTGGGCCAGGACGTCGCGCAGCTCCGCGTCCAGGGAGCCGAGCCGGGCGTAGTCGGCCGCCGCCTCGGCCATGGCCGCGTGCAGCTTGGCCTCCTGCTCGCCCAGCTTGTCGAGCTGCCGTTCGAGGCGGTTGAGCTCCTTGCGCAGCTCCCGCTCCTCCTTGGCCGACAACCCCGTCTCGTCCTGGGTCGGCGCGTCCTTCGCCGGGCTGTTGAGGGTGTCCTTCGCCGGGCTGTTGACGGTGTCCTTCCCGTCCGGGGCGGTGGCGCCGGAAGCGGTGCGGGCCGTCAGCGCGGCACCCGCCGCCCGCCGTTCCAGATACTCGTCCACCCCGCCCGGCAGCATCGACAGCCGCCCGTCGCCCAGCAGTGCCACCGCGCGGTCGGTGACGCGCTCCAGGAAGTAGCGGTCGTGGCTGACCAGGATCAACGTGCCCGGCCAGCCGTCGAGCAGGTCCTCCAGCTCGTTCAGCGTCTCGATGTCGAGGTCGTTGGTCGGCTCGTCGAGCAGCAGCACGTTCGGGTCGTCCATGAGCAGCCGCAGGAGCTGCAGCCGCCGCCGCTCGCCGCCCGACAGGTCACCGACGACCTTCCACTGGGCGTCGCCCTTGAATCCGAGGCGTTCGAGGAGCTGCGAGGCCGACCACTCCTTCTTGCCGACCTGGATGTACTTGCGGATCTCCTCAACCGTCTCCAGCACGCGCCGCGACGGGTCGAGCTCGGCCAGTTCCTGGGACAGGTGCGCCAGCCGCACCGTCCTGCCCCGCACGACCCGGCCCGAGTCGGCCTCCACCGTGCCGGCCAGCAGGCGCAGCACCGAGGACTTGCCGGAGCCGTTCACGCCGATCAGCCCGATGCGGTCGCCCGGCCCGAACTGCCACGTGGTGCGGTCGAGCACCAGCGGCCCCGCGCCGGGCCCGCCGGCGTGCAGGGTGACGTCCTCAAGGTCGTACACGGTCTTGCCGAGCCGCGCCGTGGCGAACTTCACCAGCTCGACGCTCTCGCGCGGCGGCGGCTCGTTCGCGATGAGCGCCTGGGCGGCCTCGATGCGGAACTTCGGCTTCGACGTGCGGGCGGGCGGGCCGCGCCGCAGCCAGGCGATCTCCTTGCGCATGAGATTCTGCCGGCGCTCCTCGGCGGCCTGGGCGATGCGCGCCCGCTCGGCCTTGGCCAGCACGTACGCGGCGTATCCACCCTCGTAACGCTCGACCCGGCCGTCCACGACCTCCCAGGTGCGGGTGGACACCGCGTCGAGGAACCACCGGTCGTGCGTGACCACCACGAGCGCGCTCCTGCGCCCGGACAGATGCGCCGCCAGCCAGGCGATAGCCTCGATGTCGAGGTGGTTGGTGGGCTCGTCCAGCATGATCAGGTCGTGCTCGTCGATGAGCAGCCGGGCCAGCGCCGTGCGCCGCCGCTCGCCGCCGGACAGCTCGCCCGCCTTCGCGTCGAGGTCGAGGTCGCCGATGAGGTTGGCCAGGATCTCGCGTACGGCCTGGTCACCGGCCCACTCGTGCTCCGCGCGGCCGCCGAGCACGATCTCGCGCACCGGCATGCCCGGGTCGAGGTCGTCGCGCTGGGAGAGATGGCCCACACGCAGGCCCCGCGTGTGGGTGACGCGGCCGCTGTCGGGCTTCAGGGCACCGGCGATGACCGACATCAGCGTGGTCTTGCCACCGCCGTTGCGGCCGACGACGCCGATGCGCTCGCCGGCGCCGACGCCGAGGGAGACGTCGGTGAGGAGCGGCTTGGGGCCGTAGGCGTGGGAGACAGACTCGAGATTGACCAGATTCATGGCCACACCAGCGTATCGGCCCATACGGGCTACCGATCCAGCGCGCCCGTGACTTGGGGCGGCCAGGTGGTGACGCCTGCCTGAGATGCCACCGAGCCGACGTACTCGTGCGCTCGTGGACGCGGCTTCACGCTGGGCGGTGTTCGCGCGGACGCGGCCTCACGCTGGGCGGTGCCCGCGCGTGACCTCACGCCGGGCGCTGGGCGCTGTTCGCGTGGACGTGCGCGGCCTCAGGAGGGGCGTGGGCCCGGGACGGGGCCGTGGGCGGCGAGGGCCGTACGGCAGGTGGGGAGCTGCGACAGCGTGTCGGCCAGGCGCTGGGCGTGGTCGGCGTCGCCGGCGAGGAAGGCGCAGGTAGGGCCAGAACCGGACACGAGGGCGCCCAGGGCGCCGGCCGCGCGGCCCGCCGCCAGGGTGTCGCTCAGGTCGGGGCGGAGGGAGAGCGCAGCGGGCTCGAGGTCGTTGCCGAGCTGGGCGCCCAGCGCCTCGGCGTCACCGGTGCGCAGCGCCGCCAGCAGCGGCTCGCTCAGCTGCGGCCACGGCACCTCCGTGCCGGCCGCCTCACGCAGCCGGTCGCACTCCGCGTACACCTTGGCGGTGGACAGGCCCCCATGGGCCACGGCGAACGCCCAGTGGAACTGGCCGCCCGTCGGCGCGTCGCTCAGCCGCTCGCCCCGGCCGGTGCCGACCGCCGTCCCTCCCAGCAGCGAGAACGGCACGTCGCTGCCCAGGTCGGCGGCGATCTCCATGAGGTCCTCCACCGGCAGGCCGAGACCCCAGAGCTCGTTGCACGCCACCAGCGCGCCCGCCGCGTCGGCGCTGCCCCCGGCCATGCCGCCGGCCACCGGGATGGACTTGTGGATGACGAGCTGGGCTCCGTAGGTGCGCCCGGCGTGCTTGGCGAGGGCGCGGGCGGCCTGGATGGCGAGGTTGCCGTCGTCGACCGGCACCTGGTCGGCCCAGTCGCCCGCCACCGACACGGTGATGGACTCGGACTCCTTGGCGACGACCTCGTCGAAGACGGACACGGCGTGGAAGACGTTGACCAGGTCGTGATAGCCGTCCTCGCGCAGCGGCCCCACGGACAACTGGACGTTGACCTTCGCTGGCACCCGTACGGTCACCGAACTCATGAATCTTCTGCCACTTTCATCGCCTGCCGGGAAGGACACCCGATGGTATACGGGTGCGTAGCCCGGTCACGCGGTTCTCCGGGAAGTGACCGGGGCGCTCCCCGCGGACTGTGCTGCATTGTACGGTTATGTGCTGAACTGGGGTTTTGTGAGCCGAGGCCACCGCGAGACGCCGCCCCGGCGCCCCGGGCTGATGGCGACGCCCGGCCCCGGCGCCCCGGGTCCCGGCTCAGCGCCGAGCGGCCCTCAGGGGCACTCCGGTCGAAGTGGTCGAGGAGGAACGGATGGAAGAGACGATCGCGGCGGCGAGTCCCGAGAAGGCAGCGGCCATGCCGGCACCCGACGCGACCACACGACCGAACCGCGAAGCAGCGGCCGTGCCGGCACCCGACGCAACCGCACAACCGAACCGCGAAGCAGCGGCCGTGCCGGCACCTGACGCCACCACACGACCGAACCACGAGGCAGCAGCCGCCCGCTCAGCCGTACAAGCCCCCTCCCCCTCCCCCGACACGATCCCGACATCGGCGACCGGCACGGCCGGGTTCGATGTGACGGTCGTGGAGGTGCCGCAGTGGCGCGGCTCCGGGGCGCCCACGGCCGAGCGGCTGCGCGAGGGCGCGAAACTGCTGGCCGACATGGTGCCCGCCACTCACCGCGTACGCGTGGAGGTGGATGATCACGAGCTGCCGGAGACGGCGGCGCGGGTACGGTCGGCGGTGTCGGCGGCCTCGGCGTCCGGCGGGTTCGTGGTCACGGCGGGAGGCGACTGCGGGGTCGAGCTGGAACCCGTGGCGGAGGCGCTCCGGCGTCACGGCGACCGCCTGGTGGTGGTGTGGTTCGACGCGCACGGAGACCTCAACACCCCGGCCACGTCGCCGTCCGGCGCCTTCCACGGCATGGTCCTGCGGGCGCTGACGGGCGAGGGCCCCGCCGGCCTGGTGGCGGACGAGCCGCTGGACCCGCGCCGGATCGTGCTCGCCGCCGTCCGCGACCTGGACCCGGGCGAGACCGCGTTCATCCAGGCCACGGGCATCCAGCAAATCACCGGCCCGGACCCGGCCGCCCTTACGGAGGCGATCACCTCAGCGACCCCCGACATCGTCTCGTCTCTCGCCGACCACGCCTCCCCGGTCCCCGGCATCGTCTCGCCTTTCGCCGACCACGCCTCCGGGGTCCCTGGCGGCACCTCAGCGCCCCCCGCCCCCAACTCCCCGTCCCCCGACCACGCATCAGCGACCCCCACCAGCACCCACCCGTCCCCCGACCACGCCTCCCCCTCCTCCGACCGCACATCCCCGCCTCCAGGCCGTGCCTCGGCGGTTCCCGGCCGTGGCAGTCGGGGGCAGGGGCCGGCCGTCTACATTCACATCGACCTGGACGTACTGGATCCTCGGATCTTCACCAGCGTCGGCTCCCCCGCCCCCGGGGGACTCGAGCCGGACCAGCTTCTCGCCATGGTCAAGGCGGCAGCGGACCGCTTCGAGATCGTCGGACTCGGCATCACCGAGTACGAGCCGTCCCGGCCCGAGGACCAGGCCCTCCTCACGCCCCTGGTCCAGAGGTTGGTGGAGGCGTGCACCAGTCGGAGGACGTGACACCGCCCCGGGGAACGATCGGGGCCACACCCACAGGCCCCCTCTGAGCCACTGGAGAGGCCGCGTCGGCTGGGAGTGCGGGCACGAGCCGGGCAGAGCTCGCCCGGTCATCGGGAGAGCCTGCCCAGTCACACTGCGAGCTTGCCCAGTCGCCGGGGGAACGTACTCGGTCAGTCGTCGGTGTCGAGGCGGGCGTGCATGTGCATGTCGTGCCAGCCGTCGGCATGGAGCGCCTCACGGCGTTTGACGCCCTCCAAGGGGAAGCCGGCCGCCTCCGCCACCCGGCACGACGCCGGATTGGCCGTGGAGTGGTTCAGCTCCATACGGTGAAGCCCGAGCGCGGTGAAGGACCACGCGGTCACGGCTGACAGCGCCCGCGGGGCGATACGACGGCCGCGCGCGGCCGGTAACACCCAGTACGACACCTCGGCCACCCCGTCGCGAAAGTCCAGCCGGCGCAGGCTCACCTGGCCGACGACCTCCCCCGCGTCCACGACGGCCCATCCGGCGCCGGTCTCCTGGCGCCAGCGGCCTGGCCAGGAGTGGATCCAGTCCCGGGCCTCCCCGTCGGTCATGGACCGGCAGTGCCAGCGCTGGATGGCCGGATCGGCGTACCCCGTCAGAACAGCAGGCCGGTCCGACTGCTGCCACGGCCGCAGCAGAACGCCTGCGGCGTCGATCGTGGGCTGCGCGAGCGTCGCCATCCTGCCGACCGGCAACGAAGGTTGAACGAGCAAGGGCACGCGCCGATTATCACGGCGAGCGTCCTGTCCCGGTACGACTTCCTCCGGCCGGTGAGCGGGTTGCCGCCTCCTCCAGGCACACAAAGGTTGACGACGAGTGCGACCTCGGCGCTAGGCGGGCGCAGGAACGCAAAGGTGAGGACGATCACGATTTCGGCGGGTATGTGTCGCGCGGAATCCCGGCCAGGGTCTTCGCTTTGAGCGTCGTGGATTAGCCGGGGCGTACGGCGCCTCGGTAGCGGGGGCGGTAGTGGGGCGAGTTCAGGAAGCTGGTCTTGCGTACGACGTCTCCTGTTTTCGGGGCGTGGATCATGATGCCGTCGCCGAGGTAGAGGCCCACGTGGGTGGGGTCGCCCGTGCCGCCGCCGAAGAAGACCAGGTCGCCCTTGCGCAGGGCGGTCACCGGCACGCGGCGGCCCTGGCGGAATTGTGTGCCGGTGTAGTGGCCCAGCTTCACTCCTGCCTTGGACCAGGCGTACAGGGTGAGTCCGCTGCAGTCGAAGCCTGTGGTGCCGGAACCCCTGCCGATGCCCCTGGTCGGGCCTGCGGAGGAGCCGCCGCCCCAGGAGAACGGGGTGCCGAGTTGGTCGAGGGCGGCCGCTATGGCGATTTCACCACTGTTGTGGGGGTCTCTGCGGTCTGGCTTGGGTCCGTGGTCGGACTTGGCTCCGTGGTCTTGGTTGTCGGTCTTGGTGTCTGCGGGCTTGGCGGCCGGCGGGGCATGCCTACGGGGATTCTCGGTCGGTGGGGGGCTTGGCATTTCAGGGGTGGGAAGGGGGTCGGGAAAGGGCGGGTCGTAGGTCGGGTGGATGGGAGGTGCGGGTGGCTGGGCTTTGGGGGTTTCAGGGCGTTGTGGGGAGTGGGGGTACTCCGGAGCTTCCTCGGAGAGGCTCCGCGAGAGGGGCGACGGCCTCCAGGAGGTGGTGAGGCCCTCCTGGCGTGCGGCCAGGAGGGGCCACAAGGGCCACCGGGCGAGAGGCGCAGGGGTCGGGGTCGGGTGGGTGATGGTGATGCCTGCGCGGGCGAGTGCCGCAGTCAGAGGCGGCCTTTCCTCACACGCCTGTGGAGGGAGGGTTACCACCAGGCGCACCTCGCCCCTGGCGAGGCTGCCGGGGCGGGCTGCGAAGAGGATCGGTTGTCCGGCGCCCTTGGGGTGGCGGGGTCTCCTGGACAGGGCGCCGAGGCGGGTCAGGTGCCGGTCGTTCAGGAGCCGGGCGTACGTCTTGGAGAGCGTGACCGCGCCGAAGCAGGGGGCGGCGGTCGTGGGCGTGGCGGACGCCGGTCCTGGCAGGACGGTGAGGCCGGCGAACACGCCGCCGCCGATCGTGAGCGAGGCGCGGCAGAGCAGGGAAATGGGGCGGGGGGACATGGGGCCTCCAGTGCCGTCGATGGGTGGAGGCCTCAGGATCGTCTCGGGGGTGGTGGGACTGGGGGACCGAACGGGGTTCTGTGGAAAAGCGGCTCGGTGGGTCGTGTCTGTGGAAAAGCACTCCGGCTTGGGGTCTGGTGGGTGTTGCGGCGGCTTGGGTCGAGGTGATGAGTGGCGGGGTCAGGGGAGGGGTTGAGGCTCGGTTGGCGCTCGGGCTGGTTATTGGGGGTCGGGCTGGGCTGGGGATGAGTCGCGGCACTGGTCAGCGGAGCCTCACGGGTCGGCGCCTCTGCGGCTCCGGGTGGGGAGGCATTGGCGCTCAGGTTGAGGGGATGCGCGGCGGCTCAGGGCGAACGTGTTGCAGCCGGCCCAGGAGAACGGTGTTGCGGCTCGGCCCAGCAAAGTGGGACGCTCCCCGGCGGGCGAGCGTCACGGCGGGGTGCTGTTCGGCTCGATGGTCGCGGGGATGGCGGGTCGCCGGGTGCGAGACGTCACGGCTCCGGCTTGTGTTCGGCGATGCGGGCGAAGGCGTGGATGTCGAGTTGTTCGCCGCGTGCCGACGGGTCAACACCCGCTGCCCTCAGGGCCGTCTCCGCCGCCGACGGGCTCCCGGCCCACGACGACAGCGCCGCCCGCAGTGTCTTGCGGCGCTGGGCGAACGCGGCGTCGATCACCGCGAACACCTCCTGCCGCGACGCCTTCGTGGCCGGCGGGTCGCGTCGCACCAGCGAGACCAGACCGGAGTCCACGTTGGGCACCGGCCAGAAGACCGTGCGGCCCACCGGGCCCGCCCGGCGGACGTCCGCGTACCAGGCGGCCTTCACCGACGGCACCCCGTACACCTTGGAGCCAGGCCCCGCCGCGAGCCGGTCGGCCACCTCCAGCTGGACCATGACGAGGCCCTTCGCCAGCGACGGCAGCGCCTCCAGCAGGTGCAGCACCACCGGCACCGCCACGTTGTACGGCAGGTTGGCCACCAGCGCCGTGGGGGTGTGGCCGCCCAGGTCGGCGAGCGAGACGCGCATGGCGTCGGCCGCCACCACGGTCAGCTTGTCGCCCAGTCCGCGCTCCTCCACAGTGACCGGCAACTGGGTCGCCAGCACGGGGTCGATCTCGACGGCCACCACGTGCCGGGCCGACGGCAGCAACGCCAGGGTGAGCGACCCGAGGCCGGGTCCCACTTCGATCACCACGTCTTCCGGCGACAGGTCCGCTGCCCGTACGATGCGCCGGACGGTCCCCCCGTCGATGACGAAGTTCTGTCCTAGCTTTTTCGTAGGACGAAGATCTAGCTTGTCCGCCAAAATACGTATTTCTGTTGGGCCCAACAGCCTCATCATCCAACCAGTCTCCCGCATCGAAGAACGTGAGATGGCGTACGGGGGGACCACAGGGGAGGATGGCGTGGAACAGGAAGGGACATCCCTCATGGAGCCAACGGGCGCCGCGCCGCTTCGCCCGACGGATCTGCGAGAAATCGGTCCGTACCGGTTACTCGGCCGCCTCGGCGAGGGCGGCATGGGCACGGTGTTCCTGGCCCGCGCCCCCACGGGGAGGTTCGTGGCGGTCAAGGTGGTGAAGGCGGAGTTCGCCAACCAGGAGGGGTTCGCGGTCCGCTTCCACGCCGAGGTGGAGAACGCGCGCAGGGTGGCCTCGTTCTGCACCGCCCAGGTCCTCGACAACGGCAACACCGGCGACGGCCGGCCGTACATGGTGACCGAGTACATCGCGGGCACCCCTCTGTCGGCGCAGATCTCGCAGTACGGCGCGCTCGACCCGGGCCCGCTGCACGGCGTGGCGCTCGGCGTCGCGGCGGCGCTGGCCGCCATCCACGTGTCGGGACTGGTCCACCGCGACCTCAAGCCGGCCAACGTCATCCTCTCCCTGTCCGGGCCGCGCGTGATCGACTTCGGCATCGCGCGGGCCCTGGACCGGGAGACCGGGTTCACGCTCTCCGGCGAGCTGCTCGGCAGCCCGGGCTGGTGGGCTCCCGAGCAAGTGCGCGGCGAGGCGATCACCCCGGCCGTGGACATCTTCGCCTGGGGCTGCCTGGTCGCGTACGCGGGCAACGGCCGCCACCCGTTCGGCCGGGGTGACGTCATCACGCTGGCCTCGCGGGTGCTGCACACGGCCCCCGACCTCGGCACGCTTCCCGCCCCGCTCAACGATCTCGTACGGCGGGCGACGTCGATGGACCCCGCCCAGCGGCCCTCGGCGCAGGAACTCGTGATCGCCCTGGTCGGCGGCGGGCTCCCCGGCGCCGGGGCGACGGCCACGGCCCCGGCGGCCGACCCGCCCACGCTGGTGGCCACCGAGCTGCTGAACGAGTGGCAGGCGCCGCAGAACGTGGTGGACGAGCCCGACATCACCGCGACCTTCGCCACTCCACCACCCGCCGACACCCTGGCCACCCCGAGTTCGGTGCCGTCGCGGCCAGCCTCTTCACCCCCTTCGTCCCCGCCCTCGGGTCCGAACTCCGCGTCCCCCTCAGCTCCGGCCGGGAAAGGCCCGACGCCGGACAGCTCGACACCGGACAGCTCGACGTCGCCCGGCCCCGCCCCGGACGCCCCCACCCCGGCGGAGAAGCCGGACGCCCTGTCCGAGAAGGAGCTGGCGCGGCGCGAGGAGCTGGCCGCCCGCGAAGAGCTGGCCCGCTGGGACGCCCAGGCCAAGGCTCAGGTCGAGAGCCAGGCACAGGCCCACGCCGAGGCCCCGGTCAAGATCGTCGATTCCGGGAAGCCGAAGGCCGGCCTCGGCTCAGGTGGTCACGGGCCGGCTGGGCAGGTTCATGACGTACGGTCTCACGCCGAGCTCCCAGCACCCCTCTCACGCCCCCTCGAGTCCTCCGAGACCATCCCCCCTCAGGACCAGCAGGCCCGGCGTCCCCGCGGCACCCGCTGGCTCATCGCCGCGGCCGCCGCCGTCCTTGCCATCGCCGTCACCGCGGCCGTCCTCATCGCCACCTCCACCCGCAACGTCACCTCCCCCACCCGCACCCGCACCGCCTCCCCGGCGGCGCAGCGGCAGCCGGTCGACCTCGGCCGCAGGTTCGCGCTCGGAACGTCGTTCGACGACCCTGTGCTGGTGGTCCCGACGGCGCCGACGTGCGGGCTGAAGGAGTACGAGGGCACGCGGCAGACCCAGGGGCAGCTCTGCGTGGTGCGCTGGTCGATGATCAACCCGGGTGGCGCGCTGCGGGAGATCGGCAGCCCGGCGGTGTCGCTGGTGGACGACCAGGGCGGCCGGCACGACCCCGCGCCGGTCCGGCTTCCCGACGTCATCGCGCCGGGCGGCCGCCTCGACCGGGCCTACGTCTTCGACCTGCCCCTCTACCGCATCCCCGTCCAGCTCACGGCGACCCTGCTCAGGGGGGGCCGCCAGGTGGAGGTCAGGCTGTGATGACCCTGCGCGCGGCTCTCCTCACCGCGGTGATGCTGTCCACGGCGGTCGCCGGCGTCGCGGGCCCCACGACCGCCGCGACCGCCGCCTGCACCAGCCCGAACGACTTCGACGGTGACGGCGTGGACGACGTGGCCGTGGGCGACCCGTTCGCCGACGACGACAAGGGCGCCGTTCACGTGATCTCCGGGCAGAAGGTCGTGCCCGTCCCGGTGCCCGGTCCGGCGCGGGGCGACGGGTTCGGCTGGTCGGTGCGGCTGGCCAAGGTCAACGCCGACGCCTGCGCCGATCTGGTCGTCGGCGCGCCGTTCACGGACGTGCGCGGCAGCGAGGACGCGGGCGCCGCCTACGTCGTGTACGGCGGGGGCGCGGCGCCGCCCCGGCAGCTCACCGCCGCCGAGCCGCAGCGCGACGCCCACTTCGGCTGGTCCGTGGCCGGCAAGGGCGACCTGGTGGCGATCGGCGCCCCGTACGAGGACGAGGCGCGGCTGGCCGACACGGGCGCCGTCTACGTGGCCAAGGGCGAGGGCCGGCCGCGCCGGATCAGCCAGGAGTCGCAGGAGGTGCCCGGCAACGGCGAGGTGGGCGACCAGTTCGGCTGGGCGCTGGCCTTCGGCGCGGGCAACCAGCTCGTCGTCGGCGTGCCGTACGAGAACGACGACGGCGCGGGCCGCCAGGTCGGCTCCGGCAGGATCGACTCGGGCGCGGTCGTCGTCATCGCCGACGCGCTCGCGCCCAGGCTCTCGGGCGTGAAGATCGACTCCCCGTCCGACGCCGACGGCGACCGGTACGGCTACGCGGTGGCGTACGCCGACGGCGCGGGCCTCGCGGTGGGCGCCCCCGGCCCCGGCTACGTGCAGCTCCTGAACCCCAAGCTCACGCCCATCAGGACCGTCCGGCAGGGCGGCAAGCAGGCGTTCGGCTTCTCCCTGACCGCCTCGGCCGACGGCAGGCTGGCCGTCGGCGCCCCGTACGGCGGCGGCGTCCGCGTGCTGTCCTTCCGTGACCCGGCCGACGAGCGCGTGCTCCCCGGCGCGGACGGCCTCACGGGCTACGCCGTGGCCTTCAGCGGCAACAAGCTGTACGTGGGACGGCCGGACGCCGCCCCGTACGGGAAGGTCGCGGTGGGCGGCCGCAACGCCGAGGAGCCGCAGGACGTGCAGCCCGCCCAGGGGGCCGACTTCGGGATGTCCCTGGGAGGCTGAGCCCGGGTCACCACGCGCCGAAGACGGCCACCCCGTTGGCGTCGATCGCCTCGCACAGCGCGGCCGGCTCGACTCCCTTGACCTCCGCCAGGCAACGCAGCGTCAGCGGGATCAGGTAGGGCGCGTTGGGCTTGCCGCGGTGGGGCACCGGCGGGAGGTACGGGGCGTCGGTCTCGACGAGCATGAGCTCCACCGGCGCCACCCTGGCCGCCTCGCGCAGGTAGCCGGCGTTCTTGTACGTGACGGGCCCGGAGAACGACAGGTAGTAGCCCGCCGCCGCGCACTCGGCGGCCATCTCGGCGTCACCCGAGAAGCTGTGGAACACCACGACCGGCGGCGCCCCCTCCTCGGCCAGCACCTTGAGCACGTCGGTGTGGGCGTCACGGTCGTGGATGACCAGCGCCTTGCCGGTGCGCTTGGCGATCTCGATGTGCGCCCGGAAGGAGGCGTGCTGGTCGTCACGGCTCGCCCAGTCGCGGAAGTAGTCGAGGCCGGTCTCGCCCACCGCGCGCACGTCGGGCCGGCCGGCCAGCGCCTCGATCTCGGCCAGCGTCTCGGGGGTGGCGGCGTGCGCCTCGTTGGGGTGGATCGCCACCCCGGCGTACACGTCGGCGTGCCCGGCCGCCACCTCGGCGTTCCACCGGGACGACGGCAGGTCGTAGCCGATCGTGACGAGCCGGGTCACCCCGACGGCGCGGGCGGCGTCGAGGATGCCGTGCACGGTGGCCGACGCGGCCTGCGCCGCCTGGGCGACCGGGTCGCCCGAGGACGCCTGCCGGTCGCCCACCATGATGTCGAGATGGCAGTGGCTGTCGAACACCGGAGCCGGCAGCGGCTCCGGCGCGACAGGAGGGGCGGCGGGGGGCTTGCTCACGGTCACTCGCCCAGCCGGGCCAGCTCCTCGTCGACCACCTTGGGGTCGAGCTTCTTGAACAGCGGCACCGGCGGCGCGAGCGGGGTGCCCGGCTGGATCCGCCGGTGCTCCCAGCGGGCCGCGCCGTCGTAGTCGCCCGTGATCACCGGGTAGGAGGAGCCGCCGTCCTCGTCGACCTCGCGGATCTCCGGCATGCCCGACCACACGCCCTCGCCGCCCAGCATGGCGTGGACCTTGTTGGACGAGCCCGGCAGGAACGGCGTGAGCATGGTCTTGGCGTCGTCGACGACCTGGAGGGCGACGTGCAGGATCGACTTCTGCCGCTCCGGGTCGTCCTTGAGCTTCCACGGCTCCTGCTCGGCGAGGTAGCGGTTGGCGTCGCGGACCACGTCGAAGGCCTCGGTGATGGCGTTCTTGAACCGCGAGCGGCCCAGCTCGGCTCCCACGGGGCCGAACGCCTCACGCGAGCGCTGGAGCAGCTGCCGGTCGGCGTCGGTGAGGTCGCCGGGCTCGGGGATCTGGCCGAAGTTCTTGGCGGCCATCGAGATCGACCGGTTGACCAGGTTGCCCCAGGCGGCGACCAGCTCGCCGTTGTTGCGGTTGACGAACTCCTGCCAGGTGAAGTCGGTGTCCTGGGTCTCCGGGCCGGCCACGGCGATGTAGTAGCGCAGGGCGTCGGCGTCGTAGCGCGCCAGGAAGTCGCGCACGTAGATGACGACCTGGCGCGAGGAGGAGAACTTGCGGCCCTCCATGGTCAGGAACTCGCTGGAGACCACCTCGGACGGCACCTCGAGCCTGCCCAGCGAACCCGGCCGGCCGTCGCGCGCGCCCTGGCCGTTGTAGCCGAACAGCATCGCCGGCCAGATCTCGGCGTGGAAGACGATGTTGTCCTTGCCCATGAAGTAGTAGCCGCGGGCGTCGGGGTTCTGCCACCACTGGCGCCACGCCTCGGGGTCGCCGGAGCGCCTGGCCCACTCGATCGAGGCCGACAGGTAGCCGACGACCGCGTCGAACCACACGTACAGCCGCTTGTTGGGCTGGTCGCGCCAGCCGTCGAGCGGGATGGGCACACCCCAGTCGAGGTCGCGGCTGATGGCGCGCGGCTGGAGGTCGCCGAGCAGGTTGAGCGCGAACTTCAGCACGTTGGGCCGCCAGTCGCCCTGCTTGGACTGCAGGTAGGAGCCGAGCACCTCGGCGAAGGCGGGCAGGTCGAGCATGAAGTGCTCGGTCTCGGTGAAGACCGGGGTCTCGCCGTTGATCCGGCTCTTCGGGTTGATGAGCTGGATCGGGTCGAGCTGGTTGCCGCAGTTGTCGCACTGGTCGCCGCGCGCGCCGTCGTAGCCGCAGATGGGGCAGGTGCCCTCGATGTAGCGGTCGGGCAGGGTGCGCCCGGTGGTCGGCGAGATCGCCCCCATCGTGGTCTTGGGGAAGATGTAGCCGTTGTCGTACAGGCCCTTGAAGATCTCCTGCGCGATCGCGTAGTGGTTGCGGGTCGACGTGCGTGTGAACAGGTCGTAGGACAGCCCCAGGCCGGTCAGGTCCTCGGCGATGACCCGGTTGTAGCGGTCGGCGAGCTCCCTGGCGGTCACGCCCTCCTTGTCGGCCTGGACCTGGATGGGCGTGCCGTGCTCGTCGGTGCCGGAGACCATCAGCACCTTGTTGCCCGCCATCCGCTGGTAGCGGCTGAAGACGTCGGACGGCACGCCGAATCCGGAGACGTGCCCGATGTGGCGAGGGCCGTTGGCGTACGGCCACGCGACGGCGGTCAAGATGTGCTGGGACATGGTTCCAAGACTACGGGGCGGGGGCGGCCACCTCGAACCGGTTGCCGCCCCGCCGGGTCAACGGGTGGTGGTGTCCTCGCGGGGCGTCTGCTCGGCCTGCTCGCGGGAGACGATCTCGGCGGCCTCCTCGGCGGCCTTGGCGGCCACGTCGGCGGGCGTCTCGCGGGTGCGGCGGATGCCGAGGATGCTGACGAACAGCGCGGCGAAGATGGTCTGGAAGCTCATGATGAGCGCCGTCGCGGAGGGCACGACGATGCGCAGCGACTCGCGCGGGTCGAGCTCGCCGAAGCTGCGGACCTGCCAGTGGACCAGCGACATCACCAGGCCGACGAGACCGGCCAGCGCCAGCAGGCCGCCGACCACGAGCCCCTTCTCCAGGGTGACGATGTCGATGAGCTTGCGGATGCGCGGCGACTCCGGCAGGAACCCCTCCTCGGCCGCGTAGACCTTGGTGAAGACCGCGAACAGGACCGCCTGGAAGCCGATCACCACCGCCGCCGACGCGCCGACCAGGGTGTCGACGTCGAAGGCCAGCTCGCCGAACTCCACCGGGCCGAAGGTCAGCGCGGTGCCGGCGACGAGGCCGAGCGCCATCATGACCAGGCCGGGGTAGAAGAACAGCCACTTGGGGCTGTAGAGCAGCAGGAAACGCAGGTGACGCCAGCCGTCGCGCCAGGAGCGCAGGTGCGGCGGGCGGGAGCGGCCGTCGGGCGACAGCGTGGTCGGCACCTCGCGCACGTCGAGGCCGGACAGCGTGGAGCGGACCACCATCTCGGAGGCGAACTCCATGCCGCCGGTCTGGAGCTGCAGGCGCAGGATCGAGTCGCGCCGGAAGCCGCGCAGGCCGCAGTGGAAGTCGCCGATGGCCGAGGGGAAGAACAGCCGGCCGACGAACGACAGCACCGGGTTGCCGAGGTAGCGGTGGAGCGGGGGCATGGCGCCCGGCGCGATGCCGCCCCGGAACCGGTTGCCCATCACCAGGTCGGCGCCGTCGCGCAACTGCTCCACGAACGGCAGCAGCGCGGTGAAGTCGTAGGAGTCGTCGGCGTCTCCCATGATGACGTACTTGCCGCGGGCGGCCCGGATGCCGCCCATGAGGGCGTTGCCGTAGCCCTTCTCGTCGACGTGGACCACACGGGCGCCGGCGTCACGAGCGATCTGCTGAGAGCCGTCCGTGCTGCCGTTGTCGGCGATCAGCACCTCGCCCTCGATGCCGTGCTCCTCCATGCACGCCAGCGCCTTGCGCACACAGACTTCCACGGTCTCGGCCTCGTTGAGGCAGGGCATGACCACCGTCAGTTCCACGTCTCAACCCTTCAGTTAGGACACTTCCAGCACACCATCATGCCCTCTGCCCAGACTTGGTCGCGGCAAGTCCTAGAAACGGCTGGCATTCTTTACAGCATGGTGAGCGTCGCGGAGATTACCCCTGTGGACCACTCCGCCCCTGGCCGGACGGCGCGTGCGCTGGCCTTTCTGCGCCGTCATCGGGTGTTCGCCGTGGCCTTCGCATTGGGCGGGGTGCTGCGGCTCGTCACCATGCTCGGATACGGGCCGGCGATGTGGTTCAACGACTCCTACGAGTACGTCTCGGTGGCGCTCCACCCCCGGCCGCACCCGATCAGGCCCAGCGGCTACGGGTTCTGGATGATGATCCTGAAGCCGTTCCACAGCTTCACCCTGGTGGTGTTCACCCAGCACCTGATGGGGCTGGCCACGGCGGCGCTGATCTACGCGCTGCTGCGGCGCAGGTTCGGGCTGCCGAAGTGGGGGGCGACGCTCGCGGCGGCGCCGGTGCTGTTCGACGCCTACCAGATCCAGCTCGAACAGCTGATCATGTCCGACTCGATGTTCATGCTGCTGGTCGTGGGCGTGATCACGCTGGTGCTGTGGCACCAGCGGATGTCGTGGAAGCTCGGCGCGGTGGTGGGCATGCTGCTCGCCCTGACCTGGCTGACCCGCTCGATCGGGCTGCCGATCCTCGCGCTCGTGGTGGCGTACCTCGTGGTCAAGCGCACGAGCTGGAAGGCGGTCGTGGCGGTCGTCGTGGCCTGCGCGGTGCCGATCCTCAGCTACATGGGCTGGTTCTCCGCCAGTGTGGGCAAGTTCGCCATGACCAACAGCGACGGGCTGATCCTCTACATGCGCACGGCCATCTTCGCCGACTGCTCGAAGATGCACATCGACAAGTACAAGGACATCCAGCTTCTCCTGCTGTGCATCAACGACCCGGTCGACGAGCGCAAGCCCTACGCCCAGTGGTACCTGTGGGGCCAGGGCGGCGGCGGCACGGGCACCGGTGAGGTGCTGCACCGGTGGGGCGCCGGCAAGAAGTTCACCGAGATCACCAACGAGGCGGCCAGCGCCTTCGCCACGCGGGCGATCCTGTCGCAGCCGGGCGACTACCTGCGGGTGGTGGCGCGCGACTTCTTCCGTTCCTTCAACTGGACCCGGCCGCAGTTCCCGGACGAGCCGACGTACCTCATGTACGAGTTCCGCCCGTACTACGACCTCGACGCCAACGGGCGCGCGAAGCGGCTGCCCAACTGGCCCGCCTACCAGGGGCGCACCGACACCGACGCGTTCACCTACGAGCAGGGGCCGCCCGAGACGCGCATCGTCTCGCCCTGGGCGCAGATCATGAGCGGCTATCAGGACGTGTTCTACCTGCGCGGCATCATGCTGGGCGGCATCATGCTGGTCGGCCTGTACGGCGTCGTGGTGCGCTGGCGCAGCTTCGGCGGGCCGGTGGCGCTGCCGTGGCTCGGCGCGTTCGGGCTGCTGCTGGCGCCGGCGGCGACGGCGGAGTTCGACTACCGGTACGTGCTGCCCGCGGTGCCGCTGGCCTGCATCGCGGCGGGGATCACGCTGCGCCACGGCATCACTTGGGGGCGGCCTCGACCCACGAGCGCGTCAGCATCCGAGCCCACCACTGTGCCTGCGTGATCAGCTCGCCGGTCAGCACGGGATACAGCCACCAGAAGTTGATCAGCACGATGAGCGCCAGCGCGCCCACGGCGGCGGCCCCGGCCGCGCGCCGTCCGGGCCGGGCATCCTGCCTGCCGAGCGCCAGCCCGGCGACCAGGGTGACCCCCAGCACCATGAACGGCACGACGGGGATCATGTAGAACAGGTACATCGTGCGGTTGTCGGCCACGGCGTAGTAGAACCACGGCAGCCACCCCACGGCCACGGCGAGCAGCACCGAGCCGGCCCGCCAGTCGCGGGCGGACGAATACCAGACGACACAGCCGAGCAGGGCCAGCCAGGCGGCGAACCAGAGGGCGGGCGTGCCGGCGCCGATCACGGTCTCGGTGCAGTCGCGGGCGCCGCAGCCGGTCCCGCCGGTCTCGTGGGCGAACAGGACGGGCCGGAACAGCACCGGCCACGTCCACGGCTCCGACATGTACGGGTGGTAGAGGTCGAGCCCGGTGTGGTAGCCGAGCACCTGCACCTGGTACTTCAGCCACGACCGCATCGAGTCGACGACGAAGAACAGCGGCCCGGACGAGGTGGCCTGCGCCCAGCCGCGCCCGTAGCCGCCGTCGCGGGCGAACCAGCTCGCCCACGACGCGACGAAGGTGAGCCCGGGGGCGAGCACCATCGCGGCGGCGGCCGGCGGCAGGTCCAGCGCGAAGGTCCCCTTGTACGGCTCGCGCAGCCCGGCGGCGCGCCTGGCCCCCATGTCCCACACGAATCCGAGCACGGCGAACGCGACGAGGAAGAAGATCCCGGACCACTTGACCGCGCAGGCCGCGCCCAGGCAGACGCCCGCGGCGATCCGCCACGGCCGTAACCCCAGCCTGGGGCCGTACGAGGTGAGCGGGTGGGTCTCGCACCAGGCGGCGAGCCGGCCCCGCGCCCAGTCGCGGTCGGCCACCAGGCAGGCGAACCCGGCCAGCACCCAGAACATGAGGAAGATGTCGAGCAGCGCCGTCCGTGACAGCACCAGGTGCAGGCCGTCGAGGGCGAGCAGCAGGCCGGCCAGGCAGCCGAGCAGGGTCGAGCGGGTCATCCGGCGGGCCACCCGGGCGATGATCAGGATCGACAGGGTGCCGGCGACCGCGGCGGCGAAGCGCCAGCCGAACGGGTTCATGCCGAACATCCACTCGCCGACGCCGATCATCCACTTGCCGAGCGGCGGGTGCGAGACGAACGCGGCGCAGTCGCCGGGCTCCGGGCAGTGCTTCCAGATGTCGAGGTTGCCGGCCATGATGCGCCGGTCCGCGATCGGGTCCTTGTCGGTGCCGAGGGTGTGGCGCTCGACGCCGTAGGTGAGCAGGGAGAAGGCGTCCTTGATGTAGAAGGTCTCGTCGAAGACGACGGCGCGGGGCTCACCCAGGCGGACGAAACGCAGGATCCCGCCGAAGACGGCGACCAGGACGGGGGCCAGCCAGCCCCACCGGGGGGTGCCCTGCATCGGCGGCACGAGCCTGCGCGGTGAATCCCCCCAGTTCTTCACGAACTGCACCCTAAAGGGAGAGAGATCATCTGTGCACGGCGTCGTAGAGCTCCCGCTTGGGCATCCCGGCGGCCTTCGCGACCTCGGCGACGGCGGCCTTGCGCTGCTCTCCGGCGGCCACCCGGCGCTCCACCTCCGCGACCAGCGCCTCCACGTCGGGCGGCCCCTCGTCGGGGACGTGGCCCGCCACCACGACGGTGATCTCGCCCTTGACCCCGCCGGCCGCCCACGCGGCCAGCTCGGCCAGGCCGCCGCGGCGCACCTCCTCGTAGGTCTTGGTCAGCTCCCGGCAGACGGCCGCGGGCCGGTCGGCTCCGAACGCCTCCGCCATCGCCTCCAGCGACTCGGCCAGCCGGTGCGGCGCCTCGAAGAACACCATCGTGCGCTCCTCGCCGGCCAGCGCCGACAGGCGGCGGGCGCGCTCGCCCGTCTTGCGCGGCGGGAACCCCTCGAAGCAGAAGCGGTCACTGGGCAGCCCGGACACGGCCAGGGCGGTGGTGACGGCGCTCGGGCCGGGCAGCGCGGTGACCGTGACGCCCTCCTCGACCGCCAGCCGGGTCAGCCGGTAGCCGGGGTCCGACACGCCCGGCATGCCGGCGTCGGTGATGACGACGACCGTGCGGCCCTCCTTGAGGGTCTCGATGAGCTCCTGGGCGCGGCCGGCCTCATTGGCGTCGTAGTAGGAGACGACCCGGCCGCCGATCTCCACGCCGAGGTCGGCGGCCAGCCTGCGCAGCCGCCGCGTGTCCTCCGCGGCCACCACGTCGGCGCTCCGCAGCGCCTCGCGCAGCCGCGGCGAGACGTCTCCCGCCTGACCTATCGGGGCTCCCGCCAGCACCAGCCTGCCGTCTTCTCTCACCCGGCCATTGTGGCAGGACCTCCCGATCGGACCGTGTTCACGGGTAAACATCGGCTTCAGGCCCGTACGATGTCCGAATGGCGGTGACCGATTTCGCGTACCACGCCTTTGGTGAGCCGAAGGCCGACGAGAGCAGTCCCCGGGCACGTTCCGTGCGCGAGCGGATGGTCCCGCCCATGCCCGCGAACCCGCTGTGGGGATGGCTCGGGCCGCTGCTCGTCGCCGCCTTCGGCGGGGTCCTGCGCTTCATCGGCCTGGCGCATCCCCGGGCCGTGGTCTTCGACGAGACGTACTACGCCAAGGACGCCTACTCGCTGATCACCTGGCTGGTGGAGCGGGTCACCGTCAAGGACGCCGACAAGGCCATCCTGGCCGGCAACCTCAACATCTGGCAGAAGTGCGCGCCCGACCAGCTCGACAAGTGCGCCTCCTACGTGGTCCACCCGCCGCTCGGCAAGTGGATGATCGGCGTCGGCGAGTGGATGTTCGGCATGAACCCGTTCGGCTGGCGCTTCGCCGCCGCGGTCGCCGGCACCCTGTCGATCCTGATCATCGCCCGGGTGGCCCGCCGGATGACCCGCTCGACCCTGCTCGGCTGCTTCGCCGGTCTGCTGCTCGCGCTCGACGGCCTGCACTTCGTCCTGTCGCGGACGGCGCTGCTCGACATCTTCCTCATGTTCTGGGTGCTGGCCGGGTTCGCCTGCCTGGTGGCCGACCGTGACTGGGCGCGGCGGCGGCTGGTCGAGTGGTACGAGACCGGCCCGCTGTCGCCCGAGGGCCCGTCGCTGGGCCTGCGGCCCTGGCGGATCGGCGCCGCGCTGTGCATGGCCGCGGCCTGCTCGGTGAAGTGGTCCGGGATCTTCTTCCTGGCCGCGTTCGCCGTCATGTCGGTGTTGTGGGACTTCGGGGCGCGGCGGGCCGTGGGGCTGCGCCGGCCGTACGCGGGGGCCTTCACCAAGGACGTGCCGCCCGCGGTGGCGGCCTACGGCGGGGTGTGGTTCCTCGCGTACATGGCGACCTGGACCGGCTGGTTCGTCACGGCGACGGGCTACGGCCGCAACTGGGCGCAGGCCACCTCGTCGGGGCCGTTCTACTTCGTCTTCGACTCGATGCGGTCGTGGGTGAAGTACCAGTGGCAGGTCTTCACCTTCCACAGCGGGCTGGAGACGTCCCACCCGTACATGTCGGAGCCGTGGCAGTGGCCGCTGCTGCTGCGCCCGGTCGCGTTCTACTACGAGGGCAAGCAGAACGCCTGCGGCGCGCGCGACTGCTCGGAGGCCGTGCTCGGCGTGGGCACGCCGGTGATCTGGTTCGGGTCACTGCTCGCGCTGGTGGCCCTCATCGCCTGGTACGTCGCCTCGCGCGACTGGCGGGCCGGGGCGGTGCTGCTCTCGTACGCGGTGGGCTGGCTGCCCTGGTTCTACTTCGCCATCACCGACAACCGGACGATGTTCCTGTTCTACGCGATCCCCATGGTGCCGTTCATGGTGCTGGCGATCACGTTGTGCGCCGGCTGGCTGATCGGGCCGGCGAATCGCACCGCGAGCGGGGCGCTGCCGATGCGGCGCACGATCGGCGCGGCGGTGGTCGGGGCGTTCGCGCTGCTGGCGCTGATCAACTTCTGGTGGTTGTATCCGATCCTCACGGCCGAGCTCATCCCCTACACCGAATGGAAAGCCCGCATGCTCTTTGACAAACGGTGGATCTGACAGTGTCGGGCCACTTATTAGTTGTTTCGTAGGGTAGATCCGTGCAAGACCCAATACGCACCGGTTTCGGGCATCGTCAGGCCCGGGGTCGATACGGCAAACTTCGAGGCATGAGTGCACCAGACGTCACCGCGCTCCTCGCCGAACTGGAGCGCTCCGAGCCGGACCTGGCCGAGGAGGCCAGGACGGCCGTCGAGTGGCTGACCGGCGGCGACCCGCTGGAGACGGTGACGCAGCTCGACGTCTGCGAGTTCCTCTGGTACACGCTCCCGCTGAAGGTCGGCGGCGACCACGAGCGGCTGGCCCGCTCGCTCGGCCGTCTGCTCCACCTCGGCGGACTGCGTCGTTACGCCGCGCTGTGCGTCTCCCCCACCACCCAGCAGATCCTGCAGACGTACGCCCGCGAGGGCGAGGACGCGGGCACCGCCGCCTACCAGGAGGCCCTGGAGGCCACGGGGGTGCTGCCGCCCGACGTGCCGGAGCTTCAGTGGAGCACGATCATGGGGCCGGAGGAGCTGGGCGCGCACGTGGCCTGCTCCGCCGCCCTGGAGCTGGCCATCCTGGCGGGTGACGACGACCTCGACCGGGTCGCGCTGACCCGGCGCTGGCTCACCGAACCCCGCGGCGACCTGGGCGGCGACAGCTGGCTCAACCGCGTCCACGGCGAGCGGCTCAACCGCTGGGTGCTGGGCCGCGGTCCCGCACGCAGGGAGCTGGCCCAGCCGTTCGAGGTCCGGCTGCACGCGCCGGTGCCCGCCCAGCAGATCCCCCCGCTCCACGGGCTGCTGTCGCTGGCGGCCTCGGAGGAGAGCCTGCCGCTGCGGCTCGCGCCCTCGCCGGAGGCGCTGCGGCTGCGCGACCTGGCCGAGCGGGAGCTGAGCGCGCTGCGCCGCGACGGGGCCCGGCTGTCCATCACCGCCGTGGGCAGGCGGCTGCTGCTCTCGCCCGACGCGATGTGGGAGGCGGTGACCCGGCTGCTGCTGCCCAAGGGTGAGCAGGAGTTCGAGCTGGCGGCCCGCGAGGCGGCGCTGATGTTACTGGCCGACGGGTCGCTCATCTCGCCGGCCGAGCTGCGCCGCCGCGTCGCCGAGGTGGTCGGTGACGAGGGCTGGCATCCGGCCACGGAGCCGGGCGACGTCGCCAAGCCGGTGGACGACCTGGTGGGGCGGCTCACGGCGCTCGGGCTCGCGTTCGGCGACGAGCTGGCGGTGCGCATGTCGCGGGTGGGTCACTTCGCGGCCCTGGCCGCGCTGCGCGCCCACGCGCTGCGGCCCCGGCAGTACGTCAGCGCGGGCTGACGTTGCGGATGGCGCGCTTGAAGTCGGGGCACTCCACGAGCGGGTCGTGGTCGCAGACGGACGCGTGGCGCAGGCTGTCGCGCAGCCGGGTGAGCTGCCGCACCCGCGCGTCCACCTCGCGCTCCTTGGCCGCCATGCGATCGCGCAGCGCCGTGTCGGACGGCCGGGCCCCCAGGAACGCGCTGATCTCCGCCAGCGTGAACCCCGCGTCGCGGGCGCAGCCGATCAACCCCAGCCGGTCGAGGGTCTCCGGCCGGTACGCG
Organism: Nonomuraea sp. NPDC050691; assembly: GCF_040654455.1. Classification (NCBI taxonomy): domain Bacteria; kingdom Bacillati; phylum Actinomycetota; class Actinomycetes; order Streptosporangiales; family Streptosporangiaceae; genus Nonomuraea; species Nonomuraea sp. NPDC050691. Next base: position 103,778 of record NZ_JBFAIA010000002.1, on the reverse strand, counting down.
CGGCGCAGGCCGTTGCGCGCGGCCGGCTCGATGAGGCCCTTGCGCTCGTAGAACCGCAGCGCCGAGGGGGCCAGCCCGGATCGCCGGGCCACCTCGCCGATGTCGAGCAGAGCCTCGTCCGTTTCCCCGGCCATGAACGTCCTCCTCGCGCACTTGACTTGAACCGCGCTTCAAGTCGCATTGTAGGCGCATGAAGATTCACCACCTCAACCTCGGCTCGATGCGTGAGATCGAGTCCACCACCGGCCTGCCCTCCGCGCCGGCGGTCTGCCACGCCCTGCTCATCGAGACGCCGTCCTCGGGCCTCGTCCTCGTCGAGGCGGGTCTCGGCCTCGACGACGTCGCGCGTCCCGGCGAGCTGCTCGACACGGAGTGGGTGGAGCAGGTGATGCCCGCGCTCGCCCCCGCCGAGACCGCCGCCCGGCAGCTCCCCGCGCTCGGGTTCGACCCGGCCGACGTGCGGCACATCGTGCTCACCCACCTGGACGTGGACCATACGGGCGGGTTGCCGGACTTCCCCGGCGCCGCCGTCCACGTCATGGCGGCCGAGCTGGAGGCCGCCGCGGCCGAGGCGCCGAGCCGGCGCTACCGGCCCGGCCACTGGGCGCACGGCCCGCGCTGGGTCACCTACGGCGAGGGCGGCGAGACCTGGTTCGGCATGGAGGGCGCGCGGCCCCTGGAGGGGCTGGACGACCTGCTGCTCGTGCCGCTCGGCGGGCACTCGCGGGGACACGCGGGCGTGGCGGTCAGGGACGGCGACCGCTGGCTGCTGCACGCGGGCGACGCCTACTTCTACCACCGCGAGCTCGAACCGGAGCCCGTCGCGCACCCGCTGATGAACCTCGTCCAGCAACTGGCGCAGGTGGACGCCGAGCTCCGGATCGCCAACCAGGCCCGGCTGGGGGAGCTGGCCCACGAGCACGGGGTGGAGGTGTTCTCCGCCCACGACCCGTGGGAGTTCGCCCGGCGTCAGGAAGTCAGGAGGTGAGGGTGGCGTGCAGGCGGCGGGCCTGGCGCACCAGGCCGGTCGCCCGGCTCCGGCCGGCCAGCTCGGCGACCGGCGCCAGCGCTCCCCTGGCGCCCGCCCAGCCGGCCACGTCGGCGGCCAGCGTCATCATCCGGGTGTGCGTGTTCGTCGCCCGTTCGCCGGGCCCCGGCAGGTATCCGGCCAGCAGCCCCGCCATCACCTCCCACACCTCCCGGTGCGCGCCGCGCCGGGCCAGCTCCTCCAGCGCCCGCAGCACCTCGGCGGGGCTGTAGTAGCGCTCCTCCCACCGGGTCTCGTCGTCACGGAGCAGCGCCGCGAGCTGCCGGCCCGTCTCCTCGCCGAGCCCGCCGGAGGCGGCCAGCTCCAGCAGGTACGGCACCGCCTCCTCCGGGCTCTCGCACAGATGGTGGGCGGCGAGGACGCCCAGCCCCGCACCGGCGGGCCCCTCGGCGGTCGCCAGCGCGCTCAGGGCGTCGAGCCGGGGCTTGCTGTACGGAGCGTAGGAGCGCAGGCCGAAGGCGGCGAGCGCCGCGGCGACGTCGCGGTGGGCGGCCAGCACCGGGAGAAGCCGGTCGATCACCTCGTCGGAACCGGCGTGCGTCTTCTCTCCTTCGACCGCGGTGACGCCCGAGCCGTCCCAGGAGAGGACGGTTCTGATCAGCGGACCGTTCGAATCCTCCTTCCAGCGCAGCTCCACGCGAGGCTCGACGCGGTCGCCCGACAGCAGGCGGGCGACCGCGCGGCCCGCCTCGCCGGTCAGCCGGGCGGCACGCTCGGCCACCCCGGCGAGCACGGTCCGGGACAGCCGCAGCAGCGCCTGCTCCAGGTCGACGGGCAGCGGCTCGACGCCGTCGCGCTCGTAGCCCTCCAGGCGCTCCACCAGCTCGGCGGCGTCGAGCCGGCCGCTCACGTGGGTGGGCGTGGCCAGCAGGTACGGCGGCAGCGTGCCGTCCGTCAGCGCCTGGTAGACCTCGGCGTAGCGGCGCAGCGGCATGCGCTGACTCAGCTTCGCGTGCGCCGCCTCAGGGATCCGCTCCTCGACGGTGGCGGGCCGGTCGCGGGCCAGGACCGAGTCCGCGGTCCTGCGCTCTGTGCCGGGGTCGCGGAGTTCCTTGGCCATGGCCATGGTCCACTCCTCGGCGTGCCACCACGGGCGCCCCCAGTACTGCCGCACGCGGAAGCGGTCGGCGGCGGGGGCCAGGGCCTCCGTCAGGGCCTCCCGGTCGTTCGCGGCCAGCCGGACGAACCCGTCCAGCCAGCGCTCGGTGGAGAGCCAGTCGACCTCGGACGGCCGCAGGCGGAGCAGCGCGGCGGGCGTGGCGACCGGCGCGGGCATCGGGGCGGGCTCGGGGGCCCGCGGCAGCGGAGGCGGGGTGAAACGGCTCTCCTGCGGGGCGGGCACGGCCTCGCCGCCGAACGCCTCGGCCAGCGCGACACCCTCCCCGGGCGGCATCAGTGCGACGGCGTCGCGGATCGGCTCCGCTCCGTCCAAGGTGAAGCGGGCGGCGTGCTTGAGCGCCAGCCGCGCGGCCCGGTCACGGGCCTCGCCCGCCTCGCACACCAGCGCCGTGGCCAGGGCCGGGGCGTAGCCGTCGAGGTCGCCCGGGTGGTCGCGGACGAGCCGGTCGAGCCAGACCAGCCCGGCGCGCACCAGCTTGCCCTCGGCGCGGAACAGCAGTCCCTCCACGGCCTCACCGGCCTCCTCGGGCTCCAGCCCGCCGAGCGCGCGCAGCCGCTTGACGGCGAGTTCGGCGACGTTGGGCGGGGCGGCGGGCAGCAGCGCCGCGTAGTCGCGCCGCCGTCCGGCCACCTCGGCGGCCGACGGGTCGAGGGCCTCGTGCAGGCGGACGAAGAAGCGCAGGTCGGCGGCCGTACCGCCGCGCAGGAACCGGCTGACGCAGCCGTCGAGGAGGAGCGTGCGCGAGACATGGCCGCTCGCCGCCAGGGTCGCCAGCCGGGCCGGTCGCTCCTCGTCGCCGCGCAACAGCCGGCCCACCCCCTCGGACGCGAACAGGCGCGGCAGCATGACCTCCAGCAGGGGCGCGTCGCCCGGGTCGGCGGGCCAGGCGGAGACCCAGGCCACGGTGAGCGGGTCGTGCGCGGGCGGCTCGGCCCCGGTGCGGCTCAGCAGCTCCAGCGCCAGCCGTACGGACCGGGCGGAGTCGTTGTCGGTGCCGCGCAGCCGCAGGGCCAGGCGGGCGGCGAGGTCGGCCTGCCACTCCGCGGGGCGGTCGGCGAGCACCTGGAGGAGGTACGGAACGTCGTCGGGCTCCTGCCAGAAGCGCCGGAAGTCGCGGCCGTTCAGCCACGCGGCCACGGCGGCGGCCCCGCCGATCGTGCCCGCCCCGGCGACCCGCATGGCCTCCGCCCAGCCCATGCCCTCATCGGCCGACCAGATCGACCGGGCGACCGCCTGACCGTGGCCGAAGCCCCTGAGCTCGGCCAGGAGGCCGGGCAGTTCGCGGGCCACCTCGCGCCGCTCCTCGGGGGTGAGCCGGGTCACCACGGCGGCCGTGGCGGCGGCGTCCTCCTGCTGGACGGCGGCGCGGACCGCCTCCCAGGCCCCGCCCGGCGCGGCGGAGTCTCCTGACACCAACATCTTCATGATCGGGGACCCTAGCGGCGGCCACCGACAACGACCGGAGGCTCAGTCCGCCGCCCGGTTCATGAGCTCCAGCCAGAACCGCCTGGCCTCCTCGCCCCGGTAGCGGCGGGCCCGGACCCGCTCATGGCCGTGGTAGAGGGTGACCTCGGTCGTCACCGTGGCGCCCTCTCCCTCCCGCTCGGCCTCCAGGAAGGTGTGCAGGCTCACCCACTCCTCCGGCCGGGGACTCCAGTCCGGGAAGGCCATACGGCCTGCCTGCCTGCGAAACCCCTGAAACCAGCGCTCCTCCCCCGAGGTATGCACATGTCCACAGTCTCAGGACATGAGGCAACACCAGGGGAAAACACGTGAGTCAGGGCTTGCGGCCGACCCCGCAGATGGCGCTGACCGGGTCGGACGGGTTCCAGCCCTCGGGCCCGGGCCGCCACTGCGGCGTCGGCACCACGCCCGGCTCCACCATCTCCAGGCCCTCGAAGAACGTGGCGATGCGCTCCGGGGCGCGCAGGTTGTAGGGGTAGGCGGCCCGGGAGTTGTAGCTCTCGACGGCCGCGACGAGTGCCGGGTTGACACTGGTGCCGTCGCTGAGCGCGACGTGGCTGCCGGAGGGCAGCCGGTCGAGCAGCCGGGCGATGATGCCGTTGGGGTCGTCGGCGTCGCTCACCTGACCCATGATGCTCAGCATGGTCAGGCCGACCGGGCGGCTGAGGTCCAGCACCTTGGCCGCGCCCTCCAGGATCCGCTCCGGGTCGCGGACGTCGGCGTCGAGGTACTCGGTGACGCCCTCCGGCGTGCTGGTGAGCAGGGCGCGCGCGTGGACCAGCACCAGCGGGTCGTTGTCGACGTACACGATGCGGGAGTCGGGGGCGACCGACTGGGCCACCTCGTGGGTGTTGCCGGCCGTGGGCAGGCCCGTGCCGATGTCCAGGAACTGGCGGATGCCCACCTCCCCGGCCAGGAAGCGCACCGCGCGGATGAGGAAGCGCCGCTGGAGGCGGGCGACCTCGGCGAAGGCCGGGAACAGGTTCAGGATCGTGTCGCCGGCCTCCTTGTCGACGGCGTAGTTGTTCTTGCCGCCGAGCAGGTAGTCCCACACGCGGGCCGAGTGCGGCTTGGTGGTGTCGACTCGTTCCCAGGCGGAGCGAGGGCTCTGGTCGTCCATTGGTCTCCGATCGGAGGGGTCAGTCGCCGGTGGGTACGCGGCCGACGCCGGCCAGGATGCCCGGGCGGTCGAGGTCGAGGTCCGGGCCGGGCTCCACGTGGGGGTCCCAGGCGTCCACCGGAACGATGCCGGGCGGGAGCGGCTCCAGTCCCTCGAAGTAGGCGGCGATCTGGCCGTAGCCGCGCCGGGCCAGGCCGCCCGACGCGGTGCTCGCGTAGACCGACTGGCCGGCGTGGGCCACGTCGTCCGTGGCGTTGCCCTCGTACAGGTGCGACAGCACGAGGTAGGAGCCGGGGGTCAGCCGCTCGCGGATCCGCGCGACGACCGCGGCGGCCTCGGCGTCGTCGGTGATGAAGTGCAGCACGGCGACGAGCAGGACGGCGCACGGACGCGAGAAGTCGACGTGCGCGGTGACCTGGGGGTCGTCGAAGATCGCGTCCGGGTCCTTGAGGTCGCCCGCGACGGCGAGGACGTCGGGGTCGCGGGCGAGCAGGGCCCGGGCGTGGGTCAGCACGATGGGGTCGTTGTCCACGTAGACGACGCGCGATTCCGGCGCGTGGCGGTGGGCGACCTGGTGGACGTTGTCCTGGGTCGGCAGGCCCGCGCCGATGTCGACGAACTGGGTGATCCCCTTCTCGGCGAGCAGGCGCACGGCCCGGCCGAGGAAGCCGCGGTTGGCCTGGGCTATCCGGCGCGCGTCGTTGCCCATGCTGCGGCCGATCTCGATCATCTTCTCGGCCGCCTCGCGGTCGGCCGCGAAGTTGTCCTTGCCGCCGAGGTAGTAGTCGTACATGCGGGCGACGCTCGGGACACGGACGTCGACTCCGGGCGGTGGCACGCGTTCCAGGTCGCTCACGCGGCCCCCTCTCGATGTGATCATTTCGAGCCCGATTCTAGGAAAATTCCGGACTCGTGCCACAAGATCTGCCAAGGACATCAGAGTGGGATTCGGCACAGGTCACCGTACGGAAGGGCCAGGTCACCGTACGGAGGAGCTCGGTCACCCTACGGAGGATGCCGGTCACCCTACGGAGGATGCCGGTCACCGTACGGAGGATCGCGGTCACCGTAGAGGGGACCCGAGCCCGTCCTCGCGCGCGGGTTCCGGCCCGGCCGCGCCGCCGCCGGCGTCCGGGGCCGCCGCCGGGAGGGGCAGCGTGGCCTCCACGCGGGTGCCGCCGCCGGGCTCGGGGCCGACGACGCAGACGCCGCCGAGCTCGGCCGCGCGTTCCCGCATCGAGCCGAGGCCGACGCCCGCCCGGTGGCCGTCGGGCAGGCCCCGGCCGTCGTCGCTGACCCGCACCCGCAGCGCCGCCGGCTCCCGCCGCAGCACCACGCGGGCGTGGCGGGCGTCGGCGTGCCGGCGCACGTTCGTCAGGGCCTCCTGGACGATCCGGTAGACGGCCACCTCCGTGGCCGCCGGCAGGCCGCTCAGGTCGCCGTCCGCCTCCACCTCGATCACGGTCTCGGCCGAGGACTGGCCGGCCAGCTCCCGTACGGCCCGCGCCAGGCCGAGGTCGTCGAGCGCCGGGGGCCGCAGGCCGTACACCAGCTCGCGGATGTCGCCCGCGACGGCGTCCATGCCGGATCGCAGGGTCTGGAGGAGCGCGTCGGCGGAGTCGGGGGAGTTCTTGAGCCGGCTGCGGGCGATGTTGATCGTCATGGCCATGGCCGACAGGGTCTGGCCGAGGCCGTCGTGCAGGTCCCGGCGCAGGCGGCGGCGCTCCTCCTCGCGGGTGGTGAGGATGCGCTCCCTCGATCGTTGCAGGTCGGCGGCCATGCGCACGGCGTGGGCCACGTCGGCCACGTACGGCGTGAGCGTGGCCAGCACCCGCTCGTCGTGCGCGGCGGGGAAGCGGCGCTGGCCGGGCGGCCCGACGAGCAGCCGGCCGACCCGTTCACCGTGCCAGACGAGCGGCACCTCGCGGGGGTGGTCGCCGACCCGGCCGCTCTCAACGTAGCGGGGCTCGCCGTCGGCCACCTCCACCGCGGCCCCCTCGACCGCGAGGCCGTCGCGCAGCACCCCCACCACCGAGTTCAACGCCTCGGCCGGGTCGGCCCGCCGCACCTCCTGGGTGAGCCGCTCGGCGAGCAGCCGCGGGTCGCCGACCTCGCCGTAGAGCATGCGGTCCACGGCGCGTTGCAGCACGCGCCGCAGCGGCTGGAAGAACCCCCCGGCGAACAGGGCCGCGGCCAGGCCCGCGATCTGGTCGTACCCGGAGACCACCAGCCCGGCCAGCGCGCCGGCGCCGAAGTAGACCGCGCTGACCACGGCCAGCAGGCCCGCCGCCACGAACGTCCGGCTGATCACGGTGTCGATCCCGTACAGCCGGTAACGCGTCACCGCGAAGGCGACCGCCACTGGGATCAGCGCCGCCCAGGTGATCGACAGCCAGGCCAGGCCGGGCTCGAACGCCCCGGCGACGAGGAAGACGATGTACCCGGCGTAGGCGAACAGCGGCCAGCCGATCTGCCGCCTGCCCACGGGGTCCGCGCGGCGCATCCGCACCAGCAGCGACAGGGCCGACAGGGCCATCGAGGTGTAGATGGCGGTCCAGGCGATCGTGGAGATCGTGTCGTTGTACGGGGCGAGCCCGGGGATCTGGAGCGGGTTCGGGATCACGGCCGGGTACGGGTACCGCTCCAGCGGCGGATCCGGGCGGAACGTGGACCTCAGCAGTTCCGTCGCCAGGGCGGCCGTGCCCAGCGCGACGACCGGGCGCCAGCGCGGCGAGGGCAGGCGGCCGTCGGGCGAGTACAGGGGCAGCAGCGTGGTCAGGGTCACGCCGCACACCGCCCAGCCGAAGGCGCCGGCGATGCGCAGGTGGCCGGCCGCGACGAGGTCGCCGTCGGCGGCCAGCCGGAACATCAGCGCCTGCGCGAAGTCGCTGATCCCGGCCGCCAGCCCGCCCGCGCACATCAGCCAGGCCAGCTTCAGCCCGGGCCGGTGATGGATCATGAACGCGCCGACAACGGGGAACGTGAGGGCGGCGGCGGACTGGGGGGTGGACGTGAGCGAGGGGTGCCAGGCGGCCGGGAGGCCCGCGAAGATCAGCAGCGCGGTGATCTCCAGGACGGGCCCGAGGGCGGCCATCACGGCGGCGCCGGCCTGCGCGCGCACGCTCCGGGGGTCGGGGTGCACGTCTACGGGGGTTCCGGTGGTGTCAGCCGGGGATCCGGTCGCATTCCCGAGGGATCCGGGGGTGTCGGCCGGGGATCCGGTGGCGTTCCCGGGGGCTCCAGGTGTATCGGCCGCAGTGCCGGTCACGTTCCCGGGGGTTTCGGGGGTGTTCTCAGGATCGCCGGTCGTGTCGTCCGCACCGGTCAGTCCGGCCATCCTGTCCCCGCTCCCTCGCCCGGCGTGCCACCGCTGGACAGGATTATGGCCCCTACAAGGTGACATTTCGCCCGTCGTGGCCAGGCCGTTACGGCGCCACGCCGAGGGGTGCGGCGGGCCCACTACGTAGGCGCAACCCCTACTCAGGAAATAGGTACCTATATCGGGATTTCTCACGTCCCTCTGGCCGAACGCGTGAGGGACGCTTAAGACCTGAGCAAACCGCTCGGGGGAAGCGAGTAGCGAGGGTCGCAACATGAGTCACCACCGGACCGCAGGCCCGTCAGTGGACCTCCACGGCGGCGACGACATCCGACAGGGAGGCACGCCATGAACGCGCGTCCCTGGCTCTCTTTGATCGCCGCCATCAGCGGCACCGCCACGACGGGATGCCGGGTCGCCTCCTGGCGGTTCCCGTCCCGCCCGGACCAGGTCGGCAGGGCACGCCGCCTGATCCGCAAGAAGCTGGCCGCCTGGGGGCACTCCGCTCAGAGCGACATCGCCGAACTGCTCGTCAGCGAGCTGGTCAGCAACGCGATGGAGCACGCGTACGGGCCCGTCGGCGTCAGCCTCACCGAGGAGGAAGGCCTGCTGCGCATCGAGGTCGAGGACTCCGACCCGGAGCTCCCGCAGGTCCACCTGTCGCGCCGCCACGACGAGCGTGGACGCGGCCTGCAACTGGTCGACATGCTCGCCTGCTGCTGGGGCGGCGACCACACGCCGCGTGGGAAGGTCGTCTGGTTCGAGCTGCCGACCCCCGCCGCGGAGCCCGCGCCGGAAGGCCCCGACGGCGCGGGCTCCGTCAGGCACGCTGAGCGCGGTCACTCCTGGGGACTGGCCGCCATGAGCGCGAAGCCATCCTGAGAAAGGGACGCCGGGGCCGAGCAGGTCACCGGGTAAGGGTCGGCCCCGGCGTCCCCGTTACTTCTCAGTGATCCACCAGCCACGGTCCCCCTCCCCCTCCCCCCGTGGCCCCCTCCCCCTTCCCCTCCCCCTTCGGGCCGCGGTCCTCGCACCTCTCCTGTGGACCGCGGCCCCCCTCGCCCCCCTTGGCCCCCTCCGGCCCCCCATCCCCGGGGCCGCGGCACTCCCGCCCCTCCCCTTGGAGCCGCGGCCCCGTCCCCCATCCCGTTCCCGGATAATCTGCCCGTGCGTGGATACACCCGGCGATCCCTCCTGCTGCTGGGCGGGGTGGCGGCGGCCGGAGCAGTGGTCCCGGTGGCCGCCACCGGGCTGTGGGGCGACGCGTTCGACCTCCTTCGCCGCCGGTGGACCGCGCTGACCACCGACCCGGTGTCCGGGGTCGCCACGCTCCCGCCGTACCGGGAAAGGCTCGCCGAGCTGGGACGCGCGGCGGCCCGGCACCGCGACACCATGGCCCCGGACCGCGCGTCGCTCTGGCCCGGCCTGCCCTACCCGTCCTTCACCGCCACCCCGGAGCGGCTGCGCGCGATGGCCCGCGCGTACGTGCTGCCCGGCACCGGGCTGACCGGCGACCCGCGCCTCGCCTCGGCCGTCGCCGAGGGCATCGACCACTACCGCCGCCACGTGTACGCCGCCGGGGCGCACCCGGCGGGCAACTGGTGGAACTGGCGGATCGGCGTGCCCCAGGCCCTGCTCGACGCGGCTGCGCTGATCGCCCCGCACCTGACGGCCGAGCAGGCGGGCGGGCTGCGCGACGCCGTGGACCACTTCGTGCCGCCGAGCCGCCTGTACGACTACAGCGGCCTCAGCACCGGCGCCAACCGGGTGGACCTGTGCACGGTCATGCTGCTGCGCGCGATCCTCGGGGCCGACCCCGGCCGGGCCGCGCTGGCCGCCTCCGCGCTGACGCCCGTCCTCCGGTACGTCGAGGAGGGCGACGGGTTCTACCGGGACGGCTCCTTCATCCAGCACACGTACGTGCCGTACCAGGGCGGGTACGGCGTGGTGACCCTGGCGGGGCTCGCGGCGCTGTTCACGGTCCTGCGCGGCACGCCGTGGGAGATCCCCGAGGACCGGCGGCGGGTGGTCCACGACAGCGTGGACCGCTCGTTCGCGCCGGTCATCCACGACGGGTTCTGCATGGACCTGGCCGGCGGGCGCGGGATCGGGCGAATGTCGTTCGGCGACCACCGCAGGGGACGCCTGATCGCGGCGTCGATCCTGCTGCTCGCCGAGACCGCGCCGGAGGCGGACCGGACGCGCTGGCAGGCGATGGTCAAGGGCTGGGCTGCGCGCGACACGACCCGGCCGATGCTCGGCGCGGCGGAGATCGCGGGCGAACTCGGCTTCCATGCCCGGCTGGCGGCGGTCGCGGCCGACGAGCGGATCCCGGCGGCCCCCGAACCGGCCGGGCACCGGCTGCTGCCGATGAGCGCCCGCGCCGTCCACCGCGCGCCGGGCTGGTGCGCGGGCCTCAGCATGGCGTCGTACCGGATCGGCCACTACGAGCACGGCAACGGCGAGAACCTGCGCGGGTGGCACACCGGCTCCGGGATGCTCTACTGGTGGGCCGAGGGGCACGGCGACCACTACTCCGACGGCTTCTGGGCGACCGTGGACCCGTACCGGCTGCCGGGCACCACGGTCTCCACCAAGCGGCTGCCCGACGGGGCCGGGCCGGGATGGGGCGACACCTGTCCGCCGGGGCGGTGGGTGGGGGGCGCCACCGACGGCACGTACGCGGCGGTCGGGCAGCACCTCAACGGGCTGGAGAGCACGCTGGAGGCGTTCAAGTCGTGGTTCTTCCTGGACGACGCCGTCGTGTGCCTGGGGGCGGGCATCACCGCCCGCGACGGCGTCCCGGTCGAGACCGTCGTCGACAACCGCCGCACCGGCGCGCCCCTCACGGTCGAGGGCGCCTGGGCGCACCTGGAGGGGCACGGCGGCTACGTCCTGCCCGGCGGCCCGCCCCTGCGGACCCTCCAGGAGCGCCGGACCGGCCCGGGCGGCACGACGCGTGACTACACGAGCACCACCGCGCGTGACTACACGACGCTCTGGCTGGACCACGGCACCGACCCGCGCGAGGCCTCCTACGTCTACCTGCTCCTGCCCGGCGCCACCGAGGAGCGCACCCGGGCCCGCGCCGCCGACCCGGGCTGGGCCCGCGTCCTCGCCAACACCGCCCGCCGGCAGGGCGTCCACGTCCCGTCGCTCGGGCTGATCGCCGTCAACTTCTGGAACCCCGGCACGGCCGGCCCTCTCACCGCCTCCGCGCCCTGCGCGGTCCTCGTCCGGGAACTGCCGGACGGGACGGCGACGCTCACCGTCGCCGACCCGCGCTGCGACCTGGACGAGCTGACCGTCACCTGGCACCGGCCGGTGGCGGCCTTAGCCCACGGCCATCCGCTGCTGTCCCGCGCCGCGACGGGCCCGTCGCTCACGGCCCGCTTCGGTCGCCTCGCCGACCGGCTCGGCGGCTCCTGCACGATCACGCTCCGCCTGACCTGAGAAGCGAGGGCCTGGAGAACGGAGGCCCGGAGAGCGGGGGAACGCGCGGCGGTAGTCGCCGGGCGAGACGCCGACCTGCTTGAGGAAGTGGTGGCGCAGGTTGTTGGCGGTGCCGAGGCCGCTCAGCTCCCCCACCTTCTCGATCGGCAGGTCGGTCGACTCCAGGAGGCTCTGCGCCAGGCCGAGCCGCTGGTTGAGCAGCCACCGCAGCGGCGTGGTGCCCGTCGCGGCCTTGAGCCGCCGGTAGAAGGTGCGCGGGCTCATCGCCGCCCGCCGGGCCAGGTCCTCGATGGTGAGCGGCTGGTCCAGGCGGCCCCGCGCCCACTCCAGCACCGGCCCGAGGCCCGCGTCGTCCGTGGCCGGCACGGAAAGGTCCACGAACTGCGCCTGACCGCCCGGCCGGTGCGCGGGCACCACCATGCGCCGGGCGAGCTGGTTGGCGACGTGCGCGCCGAGGTCGCGGCGCACCAGATGCAGGCACAGGTCGAGGCCCGCGGTCACGCCGGCGCTGGTCAGCACGTCGCCGTCGTCCACGTACAGCACCGAGTCGTCCACCTCGACCTTCGGGTAACGCGCGGCGAGCTGCGCCGTGTGCATCCAGTGGGCGGTGGCGCGCCGCCCGTCGAGCAGGCCCGCCTCGGCGAGCGCGAAGGCGCCGGTGCACAGCGAGACCATGCGGCCGCCCGCGTCGTGGGCGCGGCGCAGCGCGGCGACGAGGCCGGGCGGCAGCGGCTCGCCGTCCTCGACGCAGGCGTCGGGCACGGACGTCACGATGACGGTGTCCGCGCCGGCCAGGTCGTCGAGGCCGTAGCGGGTCCGCACGGTCAGCTCGTACGGCGAGCCGGCGCCGCCCGTGTCCATGGCGCACAACCGCAGGTCGTACCAGGGGTCGGCGAGGTCGGGCTGCGGCTTGCCGAACACCGTGCACGGGATGCTCAGCTCGTACAGGTCCCAGGAGGGGATCCCGATGCCCTCGGGGACGACCAGGGCCACGGTGCCGGCGCTCACCCGATCGAGGATATGGCAGATATTTGTGGCAAAGCGTCACCGCTGTCACTGTCCGGGTGGTTCTCATCCTGTCAGCGTGGTTCCGCCCACCGGCACACGCATGAGGAGACGCAGGCATGAACCCGGCACCGACCACCCCCGACGAGCTCCTGACCGCCACCGCGCAGGAGTGCCTGGCGGTCCTCGCCAAGGGGGCGGACCAGGACTGGTCGCGTCCCGCCGGCGACATCGACTGGTCCTGCCGGACGATGCTCGACCACCTCGCCCTCGGTCTGGTGGGGTACGCGGGGCTGCTCGTCGCCCGGCCCGCCGACCGCTACATCACGCTGTTCGCCTCGCTCGACCCGCAGGCGCCCGTCGCGGCCTGCCTGGAGGGCGTCGGCATCGCCGCCACCCTCCTCGCCACCACCGTCAGGTCCACGCCCGCCGAGGCGCGGGCCTGGCACCCGTGGGGGCACTCCGACGCCACCGGGTTCGCCGCCATGGGCATGGTCGAGCTGGCCGTCCACACGTACGACATCACCCGCACGCTCGGCCTGCCCTGGACGCCGCCGGACGCCCCGAGCGCGGCGGCCGTCGCCCGGCTCTTCCCGGAGGCGCCGTCGGGGCACGGGCCGGCCGAGACGCTGCTGTGGTGCGTGGGCCGCGTCGCCCTCCCCGCCCTGCCCCGCCGCTCCGGCTGGCAGTGGGACGGCACCGTTCGGTAACCCTCAGGAGGAGGGGACCGGGGCCCAGAGGCCGGCGGCGGTGCCGTCCTCGACGTGCCGCTCGTAGACGGTCACCTTGCCGTGGATGACCTCCAGGCAGGCGGTCAGCTCGGCGATCCGGGCGCGGACGCTCCGCTCGTGCTCGCGCAGCAGCTCCAGGCGGTCGAGCTCGTTGCCCGGGCCGGAGCGCACCAGGGCGGCGAACCTCTTCAGCGTCGCGATCGGCATGCCCGACTCGCGCAGCCGGTTGCAGAGCAGCAGCCACTCCACGTCCGCCGCGTCGTAGAGCCGGTGCCCGCCGGCCGAGCGCGGGATGCCGCGCAGGAACAGGCCCTCCCGCTCGAAGAAGCGCAGCGCGTGCACGCTCAGGCCGGTGGCCGCCGCCACGTCGCCGATGGACAGGCTCTCCGCCACCACCCGCACCCCCTACGACCCGTCGTTTGACCTAGAGCGAAGTCTAGATTCTACGGTCGGACCCATGACGAACAGGCAACACAAGATCGGCAGCGGGTTCGGGGCGTGGAGCACGGCCGAGGAGGTGCTGACCGGCATCGACCTGACGGGCCGGACCGCCGTGGTCACCGGCGGCTACTCCGGGCTCGGCCTGGAGATCGTCCGGGCGTTCGCCGGGGCCGGCGCGCGGGTGCTCGTGCCCGCCCGCCGCCCGGACGCGGCCCGCGCGGCGCTGCGCGACGTTCCCCGGGCGGAGGTGCGCCCGCTCGACCTCACGGACCAGGCGGACGTGCGCCGCTTCTCCGGGCAGGTCGTGGCGGACGGCACGGCGATCGACGTGATCGTCGCCAACGCGGGCGTCATGGCCTGCCCCGAGACGCGCGTCGGCCCCGGCTGGGAGGCGCACCTCGCGCTCCACCTCGGTCATCACGCCATGGTCAACCACCTGCGGCCCGCGTTCGCCCCCGGCGGGGCGCGGGTGGTGGCGGTCTCCTCGTCCGGGCACTTCCTGTCCGGCATGCGGTGGGACGACGTCCACTTCCGCGACGGCTACGACGGGTGGCTCGCCTACGCGCAGGCCAAGACCGCGGCCGCGCTGTTCGCGGTCCACCTCGACCGGCTGGGCGGCCCCGCCGGGGTGCGCGCGTACGCTGTGCACCCCGGCAGCATCCTGACGCCGCTGCAGCGGCACGTCCCCCTGGAGCGGCAGGCCGCGCTGGGCTGGATCACGGAGGACGGCACGCCACCCGCCGGATTCAAGACCCCGGCGCAGGGCGCGGCCACCGCCACGTGGGCGGCGACCTCGCCCCTGCTCGACGACCTGGGCGGCGCCTACTGCCAGGACTGCGACGTCGCCGAGCCGGCCACGACCGACGACATGCTCGTCGGCGGGGTCAAGCCGTGGGCGGTCGACCCGGCCGAGGCGGCCCGGCTCTGGGCGCTGTCCGCCGAGCTCACCGGGGTGGACGCGTTCTCCTGACCAGCGGCCCCCGCCGGCGAGGGCCGGTCCCGTCAGCGGTCCTCGCTCAGCGGCTCCCGGCGGCGAGGGCGCGGTTGACGGCCGAGACGACGGCGTCCACGGCGGCGGTCAGGACCGAGGAGGCCAGGCCCGCCCCCCACGCGGTCACGCCCGCCACCCGGCATTCCACGTAGGCCGCCGCCAGGCTCTCCTCGCCGCCCGCCGCACGACCGGAGGCGGGGACGGCGTGCTCGGTGTAGCCGATGATCTCCACGTCGTGGCCCAGCCCGCGCAGCGCCGCGGCGAGCGCGGCCAGCGGCCCCACGCCCGTCCCCTCGCCACGCGTCCCGCCCTCACCGGCCGCGACGTCACCGGTGAAGGCGAAGTCACCGGTGAACGCGTGCTCGCCACCCGCGTCGTCCACCTTCCAGCGCAGCAGCTCCACCGGCCCCGTCCGGCCGAGGTACATGGCCTGGAACAGCTCCCACAGCCGCTCCCCCGTCACCTCGCCGCCGCTCCGCTCGGCCTCGGCCTGCACCGCCCGGGAGAAGTCGATCTGCAGGCCGCGCGGCAGGTCCAGCCCGTGCTCGGCGCTCAGCACGTACGCCACCCCGCCCTTGCCCGACTGGCTGTTGACCCGGATCACGGCCTCGTAGTCCCGCCCCACGTCGCGGGGGTCGATCGGCAGGTACGGCACCGCCCACGGCGCCCGGTCCGGCGTCACGCCCAGCTCCGCGGCCCGCCGCTCGTGGTGGGCGAAGCCCTTCTTGATGGCGTCCTGGTGGGTGCCGGAGAAGGCCGTGTAGACCAGGTCGCCCCCGTACGGGTGCCGGGGGTGGATCGGGATCCGGTTGCAGTGCTCGACCGTCGCGCGGATGACGTCGATGTCCGAGAAGTCGATCATCGGGTCGACGCCCTGGGCGTGCAGGTTGAGGGCGAGCGTGACCAGGTCCACGTTGCCGGTGCGCTCGCCGTTGCCGAACAGGCAGCCCTCCACCCGCTGCGCCCCGGCCAGCACGGCCAGCTCGGCGCAGGCCACGCCGGTGCCGCGGTCGTTGTGCGGATGGACCGACAGGATGACACCGTCGCGCCGGTCGAGGTGGCGGTGCATGTACTCGATCTGGTCGGCGTACACGTTGGGCGTGGCGACCTCGACCGTCGCCGGCAGGTTGTGGATCACCGGCCGGTCGGGGCTCGCGTCCCACAACTCCGACAGCCCGTTGCAGATCTCCAGGACGTAGTCGGGCTCGGTGAGGTTGAACACCTCCGGCGAGAACTCGAACCGCACCCCGGGCCGGCCCTCGCCCAGCCGGGCCACGTGCCCGGCGGCCTCCGTGATGAACGCGCGCAGGTCGTCGCGGCCCTGGCCGAGGACGACGTCCCGCCAGGTGGGGGCGGTCGAGGTGTACATGTGGACGACGGCACGCGGCAGCCCCTCGATCGAGGCGTACGTCCGCTCGATCAGGTCGCGCCGCGCGGCGGTGAAGACGACGGGGGTGACGTCGTCCGGCACCAGGTCGCGCTCGGCCAGCAGCCGGACGAAGTCGAAGTCGGTCTGGCTGGCCGACGGGTAGCCGACCTCGATCTCCTTGAACCCCATGGCGAGGAACAGCTCGAACATGCGGCGCTTGCGGTCCGGGTCCATGGGG
The DNA here is from genome assembly GCF_040654455.1 of Nonomuraea sp. NPDC050691. Classification (NCBI taxonomy): domain Bacteria; kingdom Bacillati; phylum Actinomycetota; class Actinomycetes; order Streptosporangiales; family Streptosporangiaceae; genus Nonomuraea; species Nonomuraea sp. NPDC050691. Next base: position 87,479 of record NZ_JBFAIA010000002.1, on the reverse strand, counting down.
TCTGCCAGGGCCTGGTTGCCGTCGCGCAGGTCGACCGGCACCCACAGCGGGGCGGCGGTGATGGTGCGGGAGGGCCACTGGCGCTGGTGCGCCGGGACGTCGACCCGCTCGTGGACGGGCCGGTAGCGGTGGGAGGGCATGGAGCCGGGCCGCTGGGGGTTCCAGTGCGGCCGGCCGGCGGGCACCGCCCCGGCGGGCGTGCGCAGGGTGGGGAACGGGGTGGACATGCGAGGTCCCTCTTCTCTGACGTGCTGGTCCGACGTCGTGGCTGGGCAGGCGACCGGCGGCACGGCGGGATCCCGCGGCGGGGTGCCGATCGCGTCAGGCCCCGCCGCGGCGGCCGAGAAGGCGACCGGGCAGCGTCATGGACGGTAGACTAACCACACCTCAGCTCCTCAGACAACCTGAGAGGTACGGATGACGTCGCTCGGCCCCCTCAGCCGCAGCCCCCTCGTGGACCAGGCCACCCAGCGGCTGCGCGAGCAGATCGCCGGCGGGCACTGGCCGGTCGGCACCAGGCTCCCCGGGGAGACCACCCTGGCCCAGGAGCTGGGCGTGGGTCGCTCCACGGTCCGCGAGGCGATCCGCGCGCTCAGCGGAGCCGGCCTGCTCGCGGCCCGTCAGGGCTCCGGCGTGTACGTGATCGCCACCGAGCCGGCGGAGGACTGGCCCACGCGTCTGCGCCGCGCCGCCGTGGTGGACCTGTACGAGGTGCGGACCATGGTCGAGGTGCGGGCGGCGCGGATCGCGGCGGCCCGCCGTACCGACGAGGACCTGGAGGCGATGGACCTGGCACTGGCGGAGCGGCGGCGGGCGGCGGCGGAGGCGGGCGACGCGGAGTTCGTGGACGCCGACATCGCGCTGCACACGGCGGTCGTGGCGGCGGGGCACAACCCGCTGCTCACGGGCCTGTTCGCGGACTTCGTCCCGGTGCTGCGGCGGGGCCTGATCGACCTGATGGCCCTGGTGGACCTGCGGGCCCACGACCCGGCGCTCGGCGACGACACCCACGCCGCGCTGGTGGCGGCCGTCCGCGCGGGCGACCCCGACCGGGCGGGTCACATCATCGAACGCGAGCTGGACGACACCCTTCGCCTCCTCCGGCGGGAGACCTCCTGAGACCCAGCGGCTCAGGAGGAGATGCCACCGCTGCGCGGTAGGTCGCCGGGTCGTCGAGGTGGTCGAGGATGAAGCGCACCCGGGCTCACTTCCTCAGCACCACGTGCCGCCCGGACGTCCCGGGATAGACCATGACGACGAACTCCTGCCGGGCGTCGCCCCGCCTGGCCACGGCCGCCTCGGCGCCGCGCATGTGCACGCGCACCCGGTAGGAGCCCTCGCCGCCGACGGCCAGGTTCGGCAGGGCGTCGCCGCGGTCGTCGGTCAGGCGCAGGTCGCCGGTGGTGCTCCGGTAGCCCACCTCCACGACCTTCTCCCAGCCCTCGACCTCGACGGGCGGGCGCCGCCGGTACGCCTCCACGGTGACGCACACGTGCATCGCCTCGTCGGCCGTCAGGATCGCGAGCTGCCCGGGCGCGCTGCCCACCAGGTGGTTGGTGAACGCGTCGTCGAGCGCGGGGAAGTCCTCGCCGGGGGCCTCCTCGTACACGTCGAGGACGCCGGCCTCCGACCACAGGGCGGCCCGGGCCGTGCGGACGGCGGGGATGCGCGGGCGGTGGCGCGGCAGGCGGTCGCAGCGCCGCTTCGCGGCGGAGACGAACCGCTCGTTCTCCAGGCGGGCCTGCTCCGCGTCCGCGTCCTGGCGCCGTGGGAGGTCCGCGTCCTGCTCCGTCAGAACGTCCCACCGCCGGGCCGCGCAGAGGTACGCCTCCTCACGTTGCGCGTCGTCCGGCACCTTGATGCCAAGGTACCGGGCCGTCTGCCATCGCTCGCACGCGTCCGAGGACGCCTCAGTGCCCCTGCCCCGCGCCGCGTCCGCCCGGGCGACGAGGGCCACCAGGAGGACGACGGTCAGCGCCAGGAGCACCCGGACGAGCGGGCTCCGGCGCGGGGGACCCGCCCTCCGCACCCGTACCGCGAGAACGATCAGGACCGCGACGAGCAGGTCGCACAGGTACGACCGGAGCATGTCCGGTTGGTACAGGCCGTTCAATCCGGAAGGGCAGCCGATCGCGGCGTCCAGCGCGACCGGCGCCAGATACAGCACCGTGGTCCACGCGGCGACCACCGCTGTCGCCCAGCCCACCGCGCGAGCCCGGCGCTGATGGCCCCTGCGCGCGAGGAGCGCCCACACGGCGAACCCCACCGCCACGACGGCCGGGGCCGGCGGCATCCACAAGCCCACCGTCAGAGACATCAGGATGGAGTTGAGCTCGAACCCCGGACATGAGCCGAACGCCTCAGTCATGACGACGCCGTACGTCTCGCTCGCGAAGAGAGAGGCGACCCACGGCACCGCCGTCAGGACGAACGCCGCGCCCCACAGCGCCGGCGACACCCGCCACCGTAACGGGAGCACGGCCGGCCCTCCCCATTCCCGAAAAAGATCAATGCGAAAGCGTCACATGTATCGGCCGGCTCCGATCACGTCAAGTCAGCACAATTCTTCTGTACGGTCTGCAATTCTCGAAAAGCGCCTCAGCACTCGAATGAATGTCTTCTCCACGGCCTCGACACCGGCGGCGTCACCAGAGGGCGGAGTCACAAGAACGGTGACAGGTCGCGCAGCAGCGCGGCCTTCGGGCGGGCGCCGGTGATCTGCTTGATCAGCTGTCCGTGCCGGTACAGGTTGAGCGTGGGGACTGACACGATGTCGTGCTGCGCGGCCAGGTGCGGGTTCTCGTCGAGGTTCACCTTGACGATTTTCAGCTTGCCCTCGTACTCGGTGGCGATCTCGTCGAGGATCGGGGCGAGCATCCGGCAGGGACCACACCACTGCGCCCAGAAGTCGACCAGGACCGGCTGATGGCCGGCCAGTACCTCGTCGGCGAAGTCCTGCTCGGTCAGGTGTTCGGCGGATGTCATGGGAGGCTCCTCGATCATCGGTCACCGGCGGGCCGGCTCGGGTCGGCGTGGTCGAGTGGCATGCCACCGACGATGGAGATCAGGTGTCGTTGCGCCGCCGTGAGCATGTCCCGCATCGCCGCGGAGGCGGTGTCCGGATCACGACCGCTCACGGCGGTCGCGATGTCCTGGTAGCGGTCCCGCGCGTGTTCGTACGCGGCCCGCGGCGGGCTGGTGCTGAGGCTCATCCAGACGCGGTGTGCCTCGAACACGAGGCCGTCGACGATGGGCACAGCTCGCTTGTTGCCGGCGGCGAGGGCGAGGGCGACGTGGATCTGCATGGCGAACCGGACCTGGCGCTGCCAGTCCTGCTCGGCGACGTATCGTGCGACGAGTTCCTCCAGGGCATTCACCTGGTCATTCGTGGCCCGATTGGCGGCATCGGCCGCCAGTCCCGGTTCCAGGGACAGGCGCAGCCGGAACACCTCGACCAGGTCGTCCAGGCCGACCGGGCGGACCACGTATCCGCGGCGGGGCATGACCTGGAGGAGCCCGTCTCCCACGAGCAGGCGCAGCGCCTCGCGCGCGGGTGTCTTCGAGACTTCGAAACGGCGCGCGACATCGGCTTCGAACACCAGCGCTCCAGGAGCGAGCCTGGCGAGAAGGATGTCGTCCCGCACTTGGTGGTAGACAGCGGCGACGAGAGAGTCGGCGAACTCGGCGACGTCTATGGACGGCATAAGGCTAGTATATCACTGATTTCTTCTTGACGTATCAGCAGTATGACGCTTATATGCTAGACGTCACCTTGAGTCGCACACTGGAGAGATGTGGTGAAAGTCGTCATCGTCACCGGCGCCGCGTCGGGCATCGGCCGCGCGGTCGCCGCGGACCTTGCGAGCGACCATCGCGTCGTCGCCGTGGACACGGACGCGTCCGCACTCCGTGCCGCGGCTCCACCCGCCGCACAGGTCCTCACTGCTGACGTGACCGACGAGCAGCAGGTCCAGGACGTCGTGGACAGGGCGGTCGCGGAGTTCGGCGGCGTCGACGGCCTCGTCCACTGCGCGGGGATCGAGGAGCCGGTGATGCCCGCGATCGACATGCCGGCCGAGGTGTTCCGGCGCACCGTCGAGGTCAACCTGTACGGCAGCTTTCTCGTCTGCCGCGCGGTCGCCGCCCACCTGCGATCCACCGGGCGACCGGGCTCCCTCGTGCTGATCGGAAGCATCCTGTCCCAGGTCGCCTGGGGCGGAAACCTCGCCTATACGGCCAGCAAAGGAGGCGTCCTGCAGTTGGGGCGCGGTTTCGCCGTCGAGTTGGCCGGGGCCGGCATTCGCGTCAACGTGATCGGCCCGGGCATCGTCGCCACTCCGATGAGCCAGGCGACGATCGACGACCCGCAGCGTGCGCCGCGCATTCTCGAGCGGGTCCCGATCGGACGCTTCGCCGAGTCCGCGGAGGTCGCCGCCGTGGCGAGGTTCCTGCTCAGCGAGGCCGCCTCGTACATCACTGGAGCGTTCCTGCCGGTCGACGGCGGCTGGCTGTCCCTTTGAAACCCGAGGAGACACCGTGATCAAGGTCGTCTGGCTGCTCAAGCGAGCGCCTCATCTCACGCTTGAGGAGTTCCGGCAGTGGTGGATCGAGGAGCACGCCCCTCTGGTCGCCGGCAAGCAGCAGCCGCAACTCCGCAAGTACCGCATATCCGTGCGCGACAGCGACGTCGACACGCTCGCCGGCGCACCGTCCGCTGACTGCGACTGGGACGGATTCGCCGAGCAGTGGTTCGACAGCGAGGAAGCGTTCAACCAGGTCTACGGTCGCCATAGCGCGCACGAGACCCGGGATGACACCGACAGGCATGTGTCCAAGCTCGCCCGGATCTTCGTCACCGAGCATGCCTACGTCGAGCCGGGTGCGGTATGAGCGGGCAGGACCAGGCGAGTGCCGTGCTCCATGCCGATCCCGATGACGTGCCGTGGGACGAGACGGCCGACGTGGTCGTGGCCGGGAGCGGGGCCGCGGGCTGGAGCGCGGCGATCGCCGCAGCCTCCGCCGGCGCCTCCGTCGTGGTGTTGGAGAAGGCGGACGTCGCCGGTGGAACCACCGCGAAGGCGGGTGGGGTGTGTGACGGTGAGCGCGCCGGCACGTGGCTGTGGATCTGCGACAACCACCTCATGGCCGCCCGCGGGATCGAAGACCCGCGCGACGACGCGATCCGCTACCTGGCCCGCCTCGCCCAGCCCTCCCTCTACCGGCCCGAAGCACCCGACCTCGGCCTGGACGCGGCCGACCACGAACTGCTGGAGGCGTTCTACGACCATGGGCGGCAGGTCGTGCGCGCCCTGGCGGACGACGGCGTCCTCGACTTCCTCATCGTCCCGGACGTCCTCGACTACTACAGCGATCTTCCTGAGAACGCGGCACCCCATGGCCGCACGCTCGGCTTTCGCGTCGCGGACGCCAAGGAGGGGATAGGCGCCGAACTCGTCCAGGCCCTGCAGGGCAAGGCGTCGGAGCTCGGGGTGACCTTACGGCTGGGCTGCGCCGTGCGCGCCGTGGTCGTCGACGACAACACCGGAGAAGTCGCCGGCGTGCTCGCCGGCGACCGGGCCGCCACCTCGAGACTGATCCGCACGCGAGGCGGTGTCGTCTTCGCCACCGGCGGTTTCGGCTCCAGCCCGCATCTGCGCAGGGAGTTCCTGCGCGGCCCCGTCGTCGCGAGCCTGTCCTCCGCCGGCAACGTCGGCGATTTCCTGCCGATCGCGTCCCGGTTGGGCGCCGCCATGGGCAACATGAACGAGGGCTGGCTGACTCCGGTCGTGCTCGACCACGCGCACGACCCGGCGAGCGGCGCGTTCCGGCTGCCCGGCGACAGCATGCTCGTCGTGAACAGTCGCGGGCACCGTGTGGTCAACGAGAAGGCCACCTACAACGAGATGACCCGCGCCTTCTTCCACTGGGACGCCACCACGGCCGAATACCCCAACATCCCCCTCATCATGATCTACGACGATTGGGTGGCACGGCACTGCCGGCGGCTGCCCGGTGACGCCCCCGTCACGGAAGGCGGCGGCAACCCGATCCCCGTTCGAGGCCGAGACGACAAGCACGAATTGTCCGCGGCAACCCTCGACGATCTCGCCGACGACATAGGCCGTCACCTCGACCAGTACTCTGGGCTGCTCGCCGGCGCCCGCCTCGCGCCGGATTTCCCCGTCGCGCTGCGCCGTACGATCGACGCCTACAACGCCGACGCCGCGGCAGGCCGGGACCACGACTTCGGCCGGGGATCGAGCCGGGTACAACGCGCACGCAGCGGGCCGAGCCACCACCCCACCGGCGCCAACCCGACCATGCATCCCCTTGCCGCGACGGGGCCGTACCACGCTGTCGTGCTCGTACCGGGCGTCTTCGACACCAAGGGCGGACCCAAGATCGACAAGTACGGCCGGATCCGTACCCACGACGGAGGCGTCATCGACGGCCTGTACGGAGCCGGGAACTGCGTCGCCTCCATCGCTGGACAGGGCTATTGGGGCGGCGGCGCCACCCTCGGGTTGGCCGTCACGTTCGGCTACCTGGCCGGGCGGCACGCCGCCGGCCGAGGATGACGGACCCGTCAGAGATTCCCTCACCACCGTCACGAGGACAAGGAGACAGCATGCCGCGCATCGACGACGGACAGCATGGGACCACCGGATTTCAACGGCTGCTCGGGCACAACGCCGCCATCCTCGCCGCCTGGGAGCACCTGGAGGAAGTTCTGATCAGCGAGGGGACGCTCACCCCGGAGTTGAAGGAGCAGGTGCGGCGTGTGCTCGCGTTCGGCAACGGCTGCGAGTACTGCCAGGCCTGGGGGCGCGCCGCTGACGCGCATCCTGATCCCAAGGAATCGCTCGCGGTGGCGTTGGCCGAACTCATGCTGCAGGGACCACGCGACATCACCGACGCGCAGTTCGACGTCCTGCGCTCCGAGTTCAGCGATGCCGAGATCAGCGAACTCCTCGCCTGGATCACCTTCATCACCGCCAGCCAGACGATCGGTGCCGTCCTCCAGCTCAAGCCGGAACCGGGGCAGTCTCAAACGGCCCGTTGACGCCTCGCCGGTCCGCGTCCGATCGTCCGAAGGACAATTCCCGAAACGCGCCTCAGCGCCCCCGCGCACGGGGACGCGGGGACGCCGAGGCATCAGGGTGAGGCGGTCAGCGGCGCCGCACGCACCTGTCCCAGCGGTTGCTCCAGTAGTAGCCGCTGGGGCACCGAGGGCCGGCAGCGGTGATCGTCTGTTGCGTCGTGGTCGTGGTCTGCGCGCCGGCCGCGCCGGCCGACACGACGAGCGTGGCGGCCAGGCTCAGAGAGCCCAGCAGGACGGCGCATGCCTTCCGGATGAATGTTCTCTCCATGGCCTCATCATCGGCGGCGTGCCGTGACCGCAGCGTGACGTCCGAAAACCGCCACGATTCGGCGGCCCGCCCGGTGTTGGAAAGAAGGAGAGGTGAAAGAGGAGAGACCGCCATGCTGAAACCACACGAACGCGTCGCCCGGGCCGACTGGAAAGGCATCGCCGGGGAGATGGACGCCCACGGCTGCGCGCCGACCGGCCCGCTGCTCACCGCCGAGGAGTGCCACCGGATCGCCGGCCTGTACGACGAGGTCGCGCTGTTCCGCTCGACGGTCGACATGGAACGGCATCGCTTCGGACGCGGCCAGTACCGCTACTTCGACCGGCCGTTCCCCGACCTGGTGGAGGAGCTGCGCCAGGCGCTCTACCCCCGGCTGCTGCCGATCGCCCGGGACTGGGCGGCCCGGCTCGGCCGGCCCGCGCCCTGGCCGGACACCCTCGACGCGTGGCTGGCCATGTGCCACCAGGCCGGCCAGACCAAGTCCACGCAGATCCTGCTGCGGTACCGCGAGGGCGACTGGAACGCCCTGCACCGCGACCTGTACGGGGACCTGGTCTTCCCGATGCAGGTGGTGATCGGCCTGGACGAGCCGGGCGCCGGCTACGGCGGCGGGGAGTTCCTGCTGGTCGAGCAGCGGCCCCGGGCCCAGTCGCGCGGCACGGTGACGCTGCTCGGCCAGGGCCACGGGCTGGTGTTCACCACCCGCGACCGCCCGGTGCCCTCGGCGCGCGGCTGGTCGGCCGCCCCGGTGCGGCACGGCGTGAGCACGGTACGGCACGGCCTGCGCCGCACCCTCGGGCTGGTCTTCCACGACGCCGCCTGACCTCCGTCAGGCGCTACGGCGGGGAGGCGGCCGCGCGGCCGGTGCTCCAGGCCCACGCGGCGATGCCGACCCGGTTACGGGCCCCGAGCTTGCGCTGGACGACCGCGATGTGGTTCTTGACCGTGCCGGGCGACAGGAACAGCTCCTCGGCGATCTCGGCGTTCGTCTTGGCCTGGGCGACGAGCCGCACGACCTCCTCCTCGCGCGCGGTCAGGCCCGGGTCCGGGTCCGGGTCGCCGCGCTCCTCGGCGGCGGGGGCGTCGCGGCGCAGCAGGCCGACCGTGAGCTGCGGGCTGATGAGCACGTCGCCGCTCATCGCCGCCCGTACCGCCTCGACGAGCAGCGCGGGCCCGGAGCGCTTGAGCACGAACCCGGACGCGCCGTGCCGCAGCGCGGCCCGCACGTACTCCTCCAGCCCGAACGTCGTCACCACCACGACGTGGATGCCCGTGTCCGCGAGCGCCCGCGTGACCTCGATGCCGTCGGCGAGCGGCATCCTGACGTCGGCGAGCACCACGTCGGGGCGCAGGCGGCGGGCCTCCTCGATGGCCGCGAGGCCGTCGGCGGCCTCCGCGACGACGGTCATGTCCGGTTGCGCGTCCAGGATGAGCCGGAAGGCGCTGCGGATCCCTTCCTGGTCGTCGGCGATCAGGATGCGTGTCGGCATGTCGCTCATGGTGTCAGCACCTTTCGCGCCAGCGGGATCCGGGCCGACAGGCGCCATCCTCCGGGCACGGGGCCCGCGCTCAGGTCGCCGCCGAGCGACTCGACGTGCTCGGCCAGCCCCGGCAGGCCGAACCCGCCCCGGCCGCCGGAGGTCTCGCCGCCGGTGACGCCGTCGTTCTCCACGGTGACCTGGAGGGCGCCGGCCCGGGTCGCGGCGGAGATCTCCACGCGGGCGGCGCCCGGCGCGTGCCGGCGGACGTTCGTCAGCGCCTCGGCGACGACCCGGTACGCCGTCGCGCTCACCCGGCCCGGCACGTCGAGGCCGTCGTCCACGCTCAGGTGGACGCGGGCCGGCCCGGCTGAGGAGTAGCGGGTCGCCATGTCGGACAGGCGCGCTGCGAGCGCCGGCTCATGGTCGTCGTGTCCCGTCTCGTCCCAGGCGTCGCCGTCCTCGTCGTTCAGGTGCAGGACGGTGCGGTCGAGCGTCGCCATGGCGCGCTGCCCCGCCTCCTCCACCCGGCGCAGCGCCAGCATGGCCTGGGCCGGGTCGGCGGCCCCGGCCACCTGTCCCGCCTGGGCCTGGGCCAGCATCTCGCTGACGTCGTGGGCGACGAAGTCGTGCAGATCGCGGGCCAGTCTCCGGCGCTGCGTCTCGCGGGCCGCGGCGACGGCGGCGGCCCGGCGCTCGTCCAGCGCACGCAGGTAGATGCCGACGCCGGCGGCGCACAGGACTCCGGCGAACCAGAACGCGCAGATGCCCACCGCCTCCAGCGCGGAGACGGGCGGGTAGAAGCGCAGCATCCAGGTGGAGGCGGCGATCCCGGCCGGCACTCCGGCGGCCACTGCCTGCCGTACCGGTGACCGGCGGGCGAGCAGGCCGGCCAGGGCGATGAACGTGAGTCCCTCGGCCAGCCCCCAGGCGTCCGCGCCCGGGCCCGCTCCCCCGCCGGTGAGCTGCACGAGCGTGGCCCCGAGGGAGACCGCCGCCGCGCCCGCCGTCACCACCGGCAATCTCACGGGGCCGCGCCCCTGCCGCGCCCCCGCCGGCCGCGTGCCGACCGCCCACACCAGGGCGGCCACGACCGCCGCCAGCGGGGCCATCACGGCCACCCCGTAGCGCGGCACGCCGCAGGCCGCGGCCAGGACCACGGCGCCCACCCCGTACCACCGCATGCTCTCTCTCACGACCCCGACGATACGCATCCCCGGCACCGCGGCACCCCTGCCGAACGGCACGGTCGCGGTCTCCGCGAGCGGCCATGACCTGCCGATCGGCACCTCGTGCCCGCCCCGGCGCCGCTCCCAGACTGGGCACATGACAACGATCACCCGTAAACCGGCTCTCGCCGCCGCCGTCTGGTCGGCCGGGTACGCCGCGCTGGGCGCCGCCTGGGCTTTCGGCATGCCCGGCTTCCCGTGGGGAGCCGGCGACCCGGACCCGGACGGGGCGCTGTCGCTGCTCGCCGGGCTCGACCCCGGCCCCGGCGCCTGGTGGGTCGCCGCCTTCGCCGCCCTGGCGCTGGTCGTCTCCGTCGCCCTCGCCACGACGCCGCGACCGGGCGGGCTCGGCGGCCGGGCCGCCGTGGCGTCCGCCTGGGCGCTGGCCGTGCTCCTGGTGCTGGCGATCCCCGACTCCCGGCTCATGATGGGCGTCGCGTACACGCCGCTGCTGCTGTTCTCGGGCTTCTTCGACGGGCCGTTCGGCCAGGTGGGACTGGCGGACGCCTGGCCGTGGCCGGTGCTCAACCAGTTGCTGTGCCTGCTCGGCGGGCTCCTGCTGGCCCGGGCGGCCGTGGCCTACCGGCGGCGCGCCCGCGCGGCCTGCGGCCGGGGCGAGGAGGAGAGCGGATGGACCTCACGGGAGTCGGCGGCCCGCTGGGGACGCCGCGCGGTCGCCGTGGCCGTCGCCACGCCCCTGGTGTACTGCATGACCCGGTGGGCGTGGGCCCTCGGCATCCCGCTGGGGGTGAGCCCGGAGTTCCTGGAGGAGGGCTCCCGGGACGCCCCTGGCCTGTGGCTGGCCGGCGCGTACCTGGCCACGTTCGGCGCGCTCGGCGGCCTGCTGACGCTGGGGCTGGTCCAGCGCTGGGGCGAGGTGTTCCCGCGCTGGATCCCCGGCCTGCGCGGCAGGAGGGTGCCGCCGCTGCTCGCCATCGTCCCGGCGTCGTTCGTGGCGATCATCATCGTGGTGGCCGGTCTGACGTACGTCCGCGCGACGATCGCCGGCCGCTTCGCGATGTCGGAGTGGGGCGCGTGGCTCCCGGAGTGCTTCTGGCCGGTGTGGGGAGCCGCCCTGGGCGCCGCCGCCCTCGCCTACCACCTGCGCAGGCGGCCGCCCTGCCGCCGCTGCGGGCGCGGCTCGGTCCGTCTCGTCACCACGAGTGTCGGTACGGACTGAGACAATGCCCCGCATGACCGGACCGGACCCCAAAGCGACCCTGCACCGCTACTACAAGACCGCCCGCGACGCCGTGCTGTGGAAGCTCGACGGGCTCTCCGAGTACGACGTCCGCCGCCCCCTGACCCCGACCGGCACCAACCTGCTGGGCCTGCTCAAGCACCTGGCGAGCATCGAGTTCGGGTACTTCGGCGAGACGTTCGGCCGGCCCTCCGGTGAGCCGCTGCCCTGGTTCGAGGATGACGCCGAGCCCAACGCCGACATGTGGGCCACCGCCGAAGAGTCCCGCGAGGACATCGTGGGGCTCTACCGCCGGGCTGGGGAGCACGCGGACGCCACGATCGAGGCGCTCGACCTGGACGCGACGGGGCGCGTGCCGTGGTGGCCGGAGGAGCGGGCCGAGGCCACGCTGCACACGCTGCTCGTCCACATGATCGCCGAGACCAACCGGCACGCCGGCCACGCCGACATCGTCCGCGAGCTGATCGACGGCGCCGCTGGACTGCGCGCCGAGGTCAGCAACATCCCGTCGGCGGACGAGGCGTGGTGGGAGGAGTACCGGAGCAGGCTGGAGCGCGTGGCCAAGGAGGCCGCCGGGGACTGACCCCCGGGCGCCCCGCCCAGGAGGCCTGAAGACCGATCCCCGGGCCTCCCGGGCGGGGCGCGCCTAGACTCGTGACCATGGACGCGCCTGTACGGGTGACGATGGCGGGGGCGGGCAACGCCTTCGGCGACGGGGGCATGCTGCAGACCTGCGTGCACGTCCAGGCGGCGGGAGGCGACGGCGCGCTGCTCGTCGACTGCGGCGCCACCGCGCTGACCGGGCTCAAGCGGTTCGGCCTGGACCCCGGCGGCGTCTCGGTCGTGGCGGTGTCGCACCTGCACGGCGACCACTTCGGCGGGCTGCCGTTCCTGATCCTGGACGGCCAGTTCACGCGGCGGGTCCGGCCGTTACACCTGGTCGGGCCGCCCGGGCTGGAGGAGCGGCTGGGCCGGGCGATGGAGGTGTTCTTCCCCGGCTCGTCCTCGGTGAGCAGGCGGTTCGCGGTGCGGGTCCACGAGGTGGCGCCCGGGTCGTCCGCGCACGTGGAGGGCGTCGCGGTGCGGGCGTTCGAGGCCGACCACGCGGCCGGGGCGGTCGCGCTGGCGCTGCGGGTCGGGGTGGCCGGCCGCACGATCGCCTACAGCGGCGACAGCGCCTGGACCGACACGCTGATCGACGTCGCCGACGGGGCCGACCTGTTCCTGTGCGAGGGCTACACGTACGACCGGGCCGTGCGCTACCACCTGCACGTGCCGAAGCTGCTCGCCCGGCTCGACGGGCTGCGCTGCCGGCGGCTCCTGCTCACCCACGCCGGGCCGCAGGTCCTGGCGCGGCGCGCGGAGCTGGGCCTCGAACTGGCCGAGGACGGCATGGTCCTGGAGGTCTGACCCCGACGAAGATCCGGAGCCGGTTTCACAGAAGATCCGGAGCCGGTTTCACAGAGGAGGCCGGGCCCGCAGGGTGGACTCGCGGATGACCAGCCGGGGACCGATGACCACCGGCCGGCCCGGCCGCTCTCCCCGCAGCAGGCGTTCCAGCATGCGCACCGCCGCCCGGCCCGCCTCCTCCAACGGCAGGTGGAGCACCGTCACCGCCGGCTTCGTCGACTGGAACAGGATGAAGTCGTCGGCGCTCGCCACGCTGACGTCCTCCGGCACCCGGACACCGCGGATGCCGAGACCGTGGAGGAGCCCGAGGACGGTCGCGCTGTTGTGGCCGATGACCGCCGTGACCCCGGCGGCCGCGACCGTCTCCGCGATCTCGATGCCGGCGTCCACCGTGGACGGGATGGGCCCGGCCACGACGATCTCGGCGCCGCTCTCCTCAGCCCGGGCGCGCAAGGCGGCGATCCGGGGCGCGCCGGCCCACGACCCCGGAGGGCCGCTGACGTAGCACAGCCGCGGGTGCCCCATGCCGATGAGGTGGTCGGCGATGGCCGCCACGCCGCTCGGCGTGTCGATCAGCACCGAGGCCAGGCGGCCGACCTTGCGGTCCACCAGGACGAGCGGGATGTCCTTGGCCACCTCGCGCAGGAACGCGTCCTCGCAGAGGGACGTGGCCACGATGAGCCCGTCCACCTCGCGGGGGAGCCGCTCGACGATCCGCGTCTCACGCTCGGCGGAGAGCTCGGAGATCATCAGCACGATCTGCCGGTCCTCCTCCTCGGCCGCCTGCTGCATGGCGGCGACGTCGACGAGATGAAGCGGGTCCGGGACGAGATCGACGCGCCGCTGCTGGCCCTTCTGGAAGCGGGCCGACCTCCAGATGACCTTCGACGAGCTGTTCGAGGTGTTCGGCTACTCCAGGATCTCCGAGCTGGAGGCGCGCTTCGTGGTCAAGGAGGACGACGGCCGTGTTTCGTGACGGCGTCCTCCAGCCCGCGGACCGGCGGATCGCGGCCGGCAGCTCCTGGGACGGCGAGACGGTCGGCACCGTGCCCGCCGACAGTGGTGACGACCGGGGCGCCGGGTGAGATCGGCCCGGCGCTGACCGGTCATCCCGAGGTGGACATGGTGACGTTCACCGGCTCGGTGTGTACGGGCCGGGTCGTGGCGGCGTCCGCGGCGGGCCGGAAACTGCTGCTGGAGCTGGGCGGCAACGACCCGCTGATCGTGCTGCCCGACGCCGACCTCGCCCTGGCGGCGCGGCTGGCGGCCGACGGCGCCTTCGCCACGGCCGGGCAGTCGTGCCGCGGCGTCAAACGGGTGATCGCGGTCGGCGAGATCGCGGAGCCTCTGGTGGCGCGGCTGGCCGAGGCGGCCCGGCGCCGGCGGGCGAGCGACCCGCTCGACCCGGCGACCGAGGTCGGGCCGCTCGTCAGCGAGGAGGCGGCGGCCGAGGTCGAGCGGCGCATCCACGACGCGGGCGCCGCGGGCGCCGCGGGCGCCAAGCCGCTGTGCGGCGGCGAACGGGACGGCGCGCTGCTCACGCCCGCGGTCCTCGACCACGTGCCGCCCGGCGCGGAGCTGGTGGTCGAGGAGACCTTCGGCCCCGTGGCCCCGGTGATCCGGGTCGGCGACGTGGACGAGGCGATCGCGGTGGCCAACGGCACCCCGTACGGCCTGCAGTCCGGTGTGGTGACCTCGGACGTGACGGCCTTCATGCGGATCGCGGCGGGCCTGCGCGTCGGGGCCGTCAACCTGAACGCGGGGCCGCAGTTCGACTCGCCGCACATCCCGTTCGGGGGCGTCAAGGCGAGCGGGCTCGGCCGGGAGGGCGTCCGCTACGCCATCAGGGAGATGAGCGTGACGAAGACCATCACGCTCCCCCTCCCCTTCCCGGCTGGTTCCCGGCGCCGGGCCGGCGGGTCAGCGGTGACCCGCCGGCCCGGCCAGCTCCACGATGGCCCGCGCCGCCTCGTCGTACGTGATCAACTGCACGCCCATGCCGCCGCACCCGCAACGGACGTAGATGACCCGTCCGAGCGAGGTCGAGTGCCCGGACAGGATCTCCTGCTCCGTCGCGAAGCCGCAGACTTCGCACGCCTTCAGGTCCATGACCCACCTTCACAGAAGGGCGTAATGTCATTCCCGATGCATTTAGATTACGATGGATTCATGGCGAGAACCAGCCCCACCGAGGTGACCGGCTACCGCAACGACGGCGTGGGCACGGCCGTGGCCCTGGTCAACGCGGTCACGGCCGCCCCCGGTGAGCCCTCCCCCGAGGACCTGGGCGCACTGCTGGCCTCGTACAACTTCAAGGTCGACGGCCCGGTGAGCGGCGACGAGGCCGAGGCCCTGCGCCGGTGGGCGCGGCGGCTGCGGCCCGTCTTCGCCGAACCCGACGAGGCGCTCGCCATCGACCTGCTCAACGGCGTGATGGGCGAGGTTCCCATGCATCCGCACATCTCCGACCACGGCGAGGGCCCGCACCTGCACTACGGCCCGCCCGGCGCCGTGCTCGTCGACCGCGTCCGGGCCAACACCGCGGTCGGGCTGGCGTTCGTGATCTGCGAGCACGGCGCCGGCCGGCTCGGCGTCTGCCTCGACGCCGCGTGCGAGCGCGTCTACGCCGACGTCTCGCGCGGCCCGCGCCGGCGCTACTGCTCCAAGACCTGCCTCAACCGCAACACGGTCGCCGCCTACCGGGCACGCCGGGCGTCGGCCCCCGCCTGACCAGCTCTTGACGGCGTCCCCTCAGGACGCCACGCCGAGAAGGGACCGGTCCCGTGACCCGTCCGGACGCCCGCCGCAACCTGCTCGTCCTCGCGGGGACGCTGCTGCTGCTGAAGTCCACCTGGTTCTCCGCGACCGCGGTGATCCCCCAGGTGCGGCAGGAGTGGCAGCTCACGCCCGACCTCGCCGCCTGGCTCACGATCTCCGTCCAGTGGGGGTTCGTGGCGGGCGCCGTGCTGTCGGCGGTGTTCGTCGTGTCCGACGCGCTGCCGCCGATCCGGCTGATCTTCCTGAGCTCGATCGGGGCCGCCGTCGCCAACCTGGCGCTGCTGCTGACCCACGACGCGCTCACCGGCAGCCTCGCCCGCTTCGCCACCGGCCTGTTCATCGCCGGCGTCTACCCGCCGTCGCTGAAGCTCATCTCCACCTGGTACCGCGACGGCCGCGGGGCGGCGATGGGGCTGCTGGTCGGCGCGCTGACCGTGAGCTCCGGCGTCCCGCACCTGATCAACGGGCTCGGCGGGCTGAACTGGCGCACCGTCATCGTGGCCACCTCGGTGCTCACCCTGGCCGGCGGACTGATCACGCTGACCGTCGTCAAGGAGGGGCCGTACCCGTTCCCCGCCGCGGTGCTGGACCCCCGCCAGGCCCGGCGCATCCTGCGCGACCGCGGCACCCGGCTGGCCATGGTCGGATACCTGTGCCACATGTGGGAGCTGTACGCCATGTGGACGTGGTTCCTGCTGTTCTTCTCCGCGGCGCTGCGCGTCCACGGCATGGAGGGGTCACTCCTCGGGGTCTACGTCACCTTCGCCGTCTTCGCCGTCGGCGGGCTGGCCAACTACACCGGCGGGGTGCTCGGCGACCGCTTCGGCCGTGAGCGCACCGCGATCGTCATGATGGGCGCCTCGGCCGCGTGCGCCGCGTTCATCGGCCTGCTCATGGGGGCGCCGCTCTGGCTGCTCATCGTCGTCAGCCTGGTGTGGGGGTACGCCGTCGTGGGCGACTCGGTGCAGTTCTCCGCGCTGGTCACGGAGCTGGCCGACCAGAGCTACGTGGGCACGGCACTGACCCTGCAGATGGCGTTCGGGTTCCTGCTGACCGGGGCGACGATCTGGCTCGTCCCGGCGGCCGAGCAGGGCGTCGGCTGGCGGTGGGCGTTCGCCGTGCTCGCGGTGGGGCCGCTGGCGGGCATCGTGGCCATGCTCCGCCTGCTGCGCGTACGCGGCGAGCGCGTCCTGACCTCAGAGGCGGCGTGATCCACCCCGGGGACGGGCCGGGAGGCGGCGTGCGCGGCCGCGCCTGCCGGGTGACCGCCTGTGCCATGGGCTCGGGTGACCCGCCTTCGCCAGGAGGCCGGCCTGACGCGGAGCAACGCTCAGGCGGCGCGGCCCAGGCGGCCCAGTGACGCCGCCATGAGCAGCGCCGCCACTCCTCCGCACACCATCGCCGCCGAGACGGAGACCGTGTCCACGACGACCCCGCCGAGCAGCGCCCCGAGCGCGAAGGTGGCCTGGAACGACGAGGTGAACACCACCGTGGCGGCCTCCGGCGCGTGCGGCGCGGCCCGGGCGAACCACGCCTGGGAGCAGACCGGCACGGCCCCGTACGCCAGCCCCCACACCACGAGCAGCGCGACCGCGCCACCGGCACCCGTACCGATCACGGGCAGCAGCAGCGTCGCGGCGGCGATCAGGCAACCGGCGGCGGCGAACGTCCCGCGCGGGGCCGCCGCGACTGTGCGGCCCGCGAGGAAGTTGCCCGCGATGCCCGCCACCCCGTACGCGAGGAGCGCGGCGCTGACGGCCGCGGGGTCGAGCCCCGTGACGTGCCGCAGGAACGGCGTCACGTAGGTGTAGGTGCCGAAGTGGGCCAGCACGATCAGGACCGTGGCCAGGAGCGCCACCCGCGTGCCCCGGCCGCGCAGCAGGTCGCGCAGCACCCGGGCGCTGGTGACCTGCCGGGCGGGCAGCGGCGGCACGACCGCGAGCAGCGCTGCCAGGACGGCCGCCGACAGGACGGCCAGCACCACGAACGCCGTCCGCCACCCCGCGACGTGGCCGATGAGGGTGCCGGCCGGCACGCCGAGCACCGATCCCAGCGGCACGGCCGAGAAGATCACGGCCGTGGCCGTGCCGACCGAGGCCGGCGGCACCAGGCGGGCGGCCAGCCCGGCCCCGATCGACCAGAACCCGCCGATCGTGAGCCCCACCAGCACCCGCGACACCAGCATGACCTCGTAGGCGGTGGCGACCGCCGCCAGCACGTCGGCCACGGCCAGGACCCCCATGAGGACGCACAGCATCACCCGGCGGTCCAGGCGCGCGGTGGCCAGGGTGACGACCGGGGCGGCGACCGCGGCGACGAGGCCGGGCAGCGTCATGGTCAGGCCCGCGGTGCCGTCGGACACGTGAAACTCCCCGCCGATGGTGGTCAGCAGGCCGATGGGCAGGATCTCGCTGGTCACGATGGCGAAGATGCCGAGGGTGATCGAGACGACCGCGAGCCGGCCGGTGCGCGGTGGGCGCGTGCGGGTCTGGACAGTCGTGGACATGGGTTTCCGTTCGGACGCTTGGCTGGTGTGTTCAGCCAAGCAGGGGCGCCGAGGCGGGTACCGGCGCCTTTCGGACCTCACCAGTTCTGATCGCGGAACGCACTTTTCCGCGATGGCTGTCACGCTCTTGGTATGGACGACACGTTGAACGGGACGCGGGTGGATCGCCGGACGCTCAACCGGGCCGCGCTGGCGCGGCAGTCGCTTACGGAGCGGGCGGACCTGCCCGCCCTCGACATGATCCGGCACCTCGTCGGATTGCAGGCGCAGGCCGCCGACCCGCCGTACATCGGCCTCTGGACACGGCTGTCCGGCTTCACCCACGACGACCTGACCAGGCTCCTGTACGACAGGACCGTCGTGCGGTCGTCGGTGCTGCGCGGCACCCAGCACATCGTCACCGCGGCCGACTTCCCCTGGCTGCGCCCCCTCATGCGGGCCCCGCTGGGCCGGGCCCGGCAGGCCGCGTTCGGACGGGCCACGGCGGGCATGGACCTCGACGAGCTGGCCGCCGCCGGACGCGACCTGCTCCGGGGCCGCACCCTGACCCGGCCCCGGCTGCGCGACCTGCTGGCCGAGCGCTGGCCGGACCGCGACCCCGAGGCGCTGGCCTGGTCCGTGCAGGCGCTCGTGCCCGTGGTCCACCGGCCGCCCAGCGGCACCTGGGGCAAGGGCGGGGCGACGCCGTTCACGCTGGCCGAGGAATGGCTCGGCGTCCCGATGGCCGCCGAGCCGGGCGTGGACGACCTGGCGCTGCGCTACCTGGCGGCGTTCGGGCCGGCCGGGGTGCGGGACCTGCAGATGTGGTCGGGGCTGCGCGGCCTGGAGGCCGGCCTGGAACGGCTGCGGCCCCGGCTGCGGGTCTACCGCGACGAGTCGGGCAACGAGCTGTTCGACCTGCCGGACGCCGAGCTGCCCGACCCGGGGACGCCGGTCCCGGTCCGGTTCCTTCCCGCGTTCGACAACCTCGTCGTCGCCTACGCCGACCGTACGCGGATCATGACGGACGAGCACCGCAGGCGGGTCTGCGTCGGCTCCATGGTCGCGCCCACGGTGCTCGTGGACGGCTTCGTCCGCGGCACCTGGAAGGTCACGAAGGACCGGGACACCGCTGTGCTGGCGGTGGAGCTGTTCGAGCCGGTGACGGACCGGGCGACGATCGAGGAGCTGGCGGAGGAGGGGGAACGCCTCCTGGACTTCGCCGCGGCGGGCCTCGCCCACGACGTCCGGATCACGACGGCGCGGTGATCACGGAAATGTCGGCCGCGGTCGCCATCATGGCAACGCACGCGCCGTCGACGCCGTCATCGTGAGGAGAGCCGTGGTCAACCAGCGAACCGAGTGGTACGCCATCGGGTGGGACGACTGGAAGGACGTCCAGGCCGTCCGGGCCCGGCTCGCCGCGGGCGCGGACCCGCACTCGGGCGTGTACTACCACGGGACACCGCTGATCGCCGCCGCGCAGATCGGCTCCCCCGAGGTCATCACCGAGCTGTGCCGGCACGTGGACGACGTGGACGCCGAGCACAAAGGCCGCACCCCGCTCTGGGAGGCGGTCTTCAACCACCGCGCCGACAACGCCCGTGCCCTCGTCGCCGCCGGCGCCGACCCGTGGCGGCCCATGATGAACGGCTGGTCACCCGGGCGGCTCGCCCTGGCCGGTCCGACGCCGGATCTGTTCCCCGTACCCCCGGGTGAGCCGGGCCTGTCCGAGACCGAGGCCTCCGCCGCGGCGGAGGCCAGGCGCCTGGTCGCCGCGCTGGGCGCGTTCGACTCCGACGGCCTGGGCCTGGCCTGCGTGGCCGGGATCAGCGCCGCCGAGGCCACCCGCCGCCTGGGGGCCGTGCCCGCCGACGAGGAGAAAGTGGAGGAACTCCTGGAGGATCCCTTCTGCGACCTCGACGGCGGCCTCGCCATCGTCGGCGTGACGGACGTGCCCGGCGGCTGCGTGGTCACCCAGCCCTGGGGCTACACCCCTTCCGACCCCGGCGTCATCCAGCGCCTGTCGGCCGGCACGGTCTGCTACGGGCTGTTCGACAACCCCAAGAGCGGCAACCAGGGCAGTTCCGCCCGCGACGGCGTCATCGAGGAGTGGGACACACATCCCGGCGGCGGCAGCGCGTCGCCTGAGGAGTCGCCGGAGGAGATCCTCTTCGCGTTCCTCTACCACCGCCACGCGATCGCCGACCGGTGCGCCGCCGCGGGCCTGCACCTGTCGGACGCCCGCGCGATCATCGGCCCACCGGACGCGTGGCTGCGCCTCCCCGACGACCTGGTCGGCTGACGCTTCAGCGGGGTCGTCGGCGAGGACGGCATGGCCGGCGCGCTGGGCGGTCGGCGATCGGCGTGGTCGGCTGACGCTTCAGCGGAAGTCGTCGGCGTGGTCGGCGGCCCACTGGCCGAAGGTGCGCGCCGGGGCGCCCGTGAGCTCCTCGATCGTGGAGGTGACCAGTCCGGACCGCGGCCGGGTCCCGGCGGCGGCCAGCAGCGCCTCCACCAGCGCGGGCGGGCGGCCGTCGGCGAGCATCCGGGCCCGCGCCTCCTCCAGAGGCACGCTCTCGAAGCGCACCGGGCGCCCGATCGCCTCCCCGATCGCGCGCACCTGATCCGCCCTGCCGATCACCTCGGGCCCGGTCAGCACGTACGTCGCCCCCGCGTGCCCGACCCCACCCAGGACCCGCGCCGCCACCGCCGCGACGTCACGCGGATCCACCACCGCCGTCGGGGCGATCTCGGGACCACGTACGACGCCCGCGGCGCGGATCTGGGCGGCCCACCCGCGCGCGTTGGAGGCGATCGTGTCGGCCCGCAGCACGGCCCACTCCAGGCCCGACCCGGCGATCAGGCTCTCCATCTCGGCGTGGAGCTGGTTGATCGGGTCGCTCTGCCGCTCGGCCTGGTCGTCCACCCCGGAAGACGAGAGGTAGACGACCCGCCGGACGCGGCGCCGCAGGGCGTCCAGAACGGGCGGGGCGCCGTCGGCGGTGAGGAACGGCCAGATCAGGAACACCGTGTCCACCCCGGCCAACGCCGGCTCCAGCGTGCCGGGTTCGGCCAGGTCGCCTCGCACCACCTCGGCCCCCTCGGGGAGCCGGGCCTCACCTGGGACCCGCACCAGGGCCCGTACGGAGGCTCCGGCGTCCAGGAGCCGGGCGACGACGTGGCGGCCGACGTTGCCCGTAGCGCCGATCACGAGAATCTTGCTCATGACACAGGCCAGCCGCCCACCGAACGAGGATATTCCGCCATAGCCGGACATCCCGGCCACCTGCGGCAGTGCGCACCCAGACGCGATCACCGGCGCCCCCGGGGAGAGATCCTTGGCGTCCTCAGGACACGATCACCGGCGCGCGCGTGGAAAGGTCACGAGCGACCTCAGCACGACAACACCGGCGCGCCCTCCGGAACGGCCCCGCGCGACCTCAGCACGAGATTGATCTCCGGAGAGCGGCGTCACGCGACCGGGGGCCCCTTGCCGACGTCATGGGACCGGAGGTCTCGGAACCGGAAGTCACAGAAGCAAGGGGCTCTTGCCCGACATCACGGGACGCGAGGTCTCGAGACCGAGAGTCACAGGACCAGGGGTCGCAGGAGCAGGGATCGCTAGACAGGCGCACCCAGACGCACGGGCCCAGAACGCGGCCAGGATCAACGGGGAGCGGGATCAGCGGAGGGCGGGATCAGCGGAAGGAGCCGGCGATCTGGCGGGTGGCCACGTTGATCCGGTTCCAGGCGTTGATCGAGGCGATGGCCATCAGCAGCGCCGCCAGCGTCGGCTCGTCGAACTGCGCCGCCGCCTCCTGCCAGACCTCGTCCTCCACGCCCTCCGGCCTGTCGGCGATGCGGGTGACCGACTCGGCGAGCGCGAGCGCCGCACGTTCGGCGTCCGTGTAGAACGGCGCCTCCCGCCAGGCGGCCACCGCCCACAGCCGCTCGTCCGTGACCCCGCCCTCGCGAGCTTCCCGCGCGTGCATGTCGACGCACAGACCGCAGCCGTTGATCTGACTGACCCGCAGCCGGACCAGCTCCAGCGTCTCGCGCGGCACGCCGCTGCCCGTCACGAACGTCTCCATCGCCTGCAACGCCTGGTAGCCGCCGGAAGCGAGCTTGTACACGTCCTTCATGCGAGCCTGCATCGTTGGATCTCCTCTACTTGGATATGCAATAACCAGAATATCGCCACGCGTATGTGCGCAGCCGTCATACACGGCGTTCCCTAGAGCTCGCGGAACCGCTGCCGGGTCGCGGCGGGAGTATGCGGCAACCGCCCCTCCACCTGCGCCTGGAGATCAGCCAGCGTCCGCCCCGCCAGTTCCTTGCGCCAAGCCAGCTCCGCGCCGCGCATGGTCTGCGACACGACACAAACCTTGCGATAGTCGACCGACTCGCTGCCGTCCGGCCCGCGCCGCAGGATCTCCTGGCACCGGAACGCCTCCTGAGGCCCCTCGATGGCCGTCACCACGTCCAGCACGGTGATCTCCCCCGGGGGCCGTGCCAGCCGGAACCCGCCGCGCGGCCCGGAGACCGACGTCACGATCCCGGCCCGTGCCAGCGCCTGCAACTGCTTGTTCAGGTACGCCGCGGGGAGGTCGTAGAAGGCCGCCAGCTTGGCCGCCGGAACCGCCTCGCCGGGCTCGGCCCAGGCCAGGTTGAGGCAACTGTGCAGCGCCCACTCCACGCCCTCACCCATCTGCATATCTGGATATTACACATCCAGAATCCCGCCGGCACGCAGGGGGTCAGCCGGCCCTGACGAGGCGGCGCCGACGTCGAGGAGAACCTCCTCCGGCGGCGGCTCGGGCGACGCACCACTACAAGACCGATGCCTACGAGACCAACCCCCGCCCAGGAGATCGACCCTTCCGCGCCGTAGGCGCCTCACGCGAGACCCGCGCCTACGAGACCGACGCCGCCGCACCCGTCCCCAGCGCCGCCTGCACGATGCGGATCGCCTCACTCGTGTCGATGCCGACGCTGGCGATCACGGCCGCGTACTCGGCGGCGGCCTGCCGCGCCCGCTCGCGCCCCTCCTCCCCCGCGGCCGACACGAACGAGCCCGCCCGCCCACGCGTCTCGATCAGCCCCGCCTCCTCCAGCTCCCGGTACGCCCGGCCGACCGTGTTGACGGCCAGGCCGAGGTCGGCCGCCAGGTGGCGGATCGTCGGCAGCCGGGATCCCACGGCCAGCACGCCGTCCTGGATCTGGCGGGCGAGCTGGGCTCGCAGCTGCTCGAACGGCGGAACGGGCGAGCCCGAGTCGATGACGATCATCGGACGCCCATCGCCCGCCGGGCCACCGTCGCGCTCGACGGCGTCCTGGCATGGATGGCGACACATGCGGCCAGGCCCCCGAGCATGAAGAGGAGCGAGGCGACCTTCCACCACCCGGGCGCGGACCCGAACACCAGCACCACGGGCAGCGCCCAGAGCACGCTCGGGACGGCGACCTCGCGCGCATCCTCGACACGCATGATGACGTCGGCCGTCAGCGAGACCTCGTCCTCGGCCACGACCGGGCGCCTCAGCAGGTCACGCAGGTGCAGGGCGACACCGGCGCCGACACCGGCCAGACCGACCAGCAGCACGGAGGCCGCGTACCGCACGGTGGCGTCCTGGACCGTCAGGGCGCTCCCCGCCAGCACCAGCGCGCCGACGAAGCCGGCGAGCGCGAGCGCCGCGAAGGGCCGGCCGAGCACGGTCCGCCAGCCAGGCTGGACCGGGTGGGCCGCCCGGCGCGACAACGCCGCGCCGGCACGCCGGTCGACGCGCCGCACCCACCAGTCGAGCAGCGACCGGACGAGCAGCAGCCCGGCCATCGACAGCGCCAGGATCTGTAACGGCGCCGACCGGTGCGGCTGGAACCCGCCGATGGCGGAGGTGGCGAGCAGGTCGTACGACTGCGCGAGCGCCGCTCCCATGATGAGCGCGGCCAGTGTGACGTGATCGGCCAGCCGCGCCCGCCGCCGCACCGCAAGACGCATGGCCAGCAACGGCGTCGGCGAGGCGTCGGGCAGGCCGTGCCGGGTCAGCCACTCGCCGGCCTGCCGCAGCTCGGCCGGACCCACAGCCGGCCCCCGACTGACCGCCGGGCCGGCGCCCGGCGACGATGAACTCGCCATACCCCCTCCTTACGTCGCAACTTTTGTCTCAATAGGATGAGTCATTGCTTGCGACAAAGTCAACGCCGAAAGAGCGCCCCCGCCATACCGGAGAACCAGCCCTGAAGATCGGATGCTGAACGCCATAAGGATGGAAGAAGGAAACCGTAAGAGCCCTCCGCCACTGTGGAGTCATCGGAAGCGAACACGACCGACAGCCCGAAACCGGAAGGAAGCACCCCATGCGCAGGCTCAAGCTCCAGGTCCAGACCACCGCCGACGGCTACATGGCCGGCCCGAACGGCGAGATGGACTGGCTGACGTTCCCCTGGACCGACGACATCAACGCCTACATCACGAGCCTCAGCCGGCCGGTCGACTGCATCGTGCTGGGCCGCAAGCTCGCCGAGGGATTCATCCCGGCTTGGGCGTCGCGGCCGGCGGGCGAGAGCCAGGAGGCCATCGACTGGATGAACGACACCCCCAAGGTCGTGATCTCCAACAGCCTCGCCGAGTCACCCTGGGAGAACACCGTCGTCGCGAGCGGCGACCTCGTCGAGACCATCACCAAGCTCAAGGCCCAGCCCGGTGGCGAAATGATCGTCTACGGAGGCGGCACCCTCGTGTCGAGCCTGATCGCCGACAACCTGATCGACGACCTGCACCTGTTCGTCAATCCGGTCGCGATCGGCTCCGGCATGCCCGTCTTCCCCGGTGGGGCTCACCACCGGCTGCGCCTCGCGGACGCGAAGCCGTTCGACTGCGGCATCACGATGCTCCACTTCGAACCGAAGCCCTGAAACGCGCAAACGCGGAAACGCTCCGAGCCGCTCCCCTCGCCGACCTCATCGCGATCACCGGCCTCGCCCAGCCCTTTCGCAGCCCGGTATGCAACCCCATGGTCGGACTGGTGTCCCACCTTCGGCTGGCGTGCAACCCCTCGGGCCGGCGCGCGCCCCCCGTGTGTCAGCGTGCGCCCCTCGGGCCGGCATGCAACGTTCATGCCAGCGTGCAATCCCCTCGTTCGGACCGGCCTGCGATCGCTCGGGCCGGCGTGTGACCGTCTTGGGGCCGACGTGCGATCGCTCGGGCCGGCGTGTAACCGTCTTGGGGCCGACGTGCGATCGCTCAGGCCGGCGTCCGGACTGGCGGTGCGGAGCCTTCGGGCCGCCATCGCCCGCCCCCGCACTGCCCTGTCAACGGATCCCGCACGGCACAATGGCGGCTGTGATCCCCTTCGACGCAGTGCTCTGTGATCTCGACGGCGTGCTTCGCCAGTTCGACCACACCGTACAGGCCGACATCGAGGCCCGTTACGGCCTGCCCCTGATGCGCACCGCCTTCGACCCCGCCCTCATCGGCCCGGCCATTCTCGGTGAGACGACCGAACGGGAGTGGGCTGACGCGATCGCCGTGGCGCTGGGGGACGACGAGCGGGCGCGGCAGGCGGTGGCCGAGTTCATAGAGGTGCCGTTCTGGGTGGATGAGGAGGTCAGGGCACTGCTGGCGAAGGCGCAGGAGCATGTGCCGGTGGTGCTGGTCACGAACGCCATGGACACCGTGGAGGAGCACCTCGACCGGCTGGGGCTGACCTACTTCGCCGATGCCCTGGTCAGCAGCGCGCGGGTCGGAGTCGTCAAGCCGGACCGCCGCATTTACGAGATCGCGGCCGAACTCGCTGGGGCCACGCCTGAGCGCTGCCTGTTCGTCGACGACCGACTGGAGAACGTGGAGGGCGCCAGATCGCTCGGCATGACCGGCGTCCACTTCCGCACCCCGGCCGACCTCGCGGTCGCTCTGGCCTGGTAGCGCCCCACCGGGCCGCACATCTCACTCGTCACGGATACGCCTTCCCGCCTGCGCTGTCGTTGCCGGCAACGGCAACGGCAACGACAGCAACACCTCTTACCGCGACCTCAAGGTTCACCGGGTTCGTGAGTGCGGGCCAACGAGACCCCACGCACGATGTGATCAACAAGGCGAACTCGTCTCATGGACGCAGCGTGAAGACCCAGGCGTGACTGACACAGGTAAAGCCGCAGAAGGCCCGAGGCGAAGCTGCACGCGATGAAGGCGCGGATCCGGACCGCGCAGCGCCTCCGTCACAGCCTCGGCCTGATGATCAACCCGAAGGTGAGCCAGAACGGCGGCGACCGATCGCCGGCACAGCCGCCCGCCGGCCCCCATGGGTGCTCCAGCAGGCAGCGGGAAGGAGCACCGTATGCTCATCGATCTCACCGGAAAGACGGCGCTGGTGACGGGGTCCACCCAAGGCATCGGGGCGGCCATCGCGATCGGCCTGGCCAGGGCGGGCGCCCGTGTGGCCGTCAACGGCCGTACGTCCTCCACCGTCGAGGAGGCCGCCAGCCGGATCCGGAGCGAAGTGCAGAAGGCGGACGTGGTGCCGCTGGCCGCCGACGTGGCCACCGAAGACGGCGCCGCCCATGTTGCCGAGGTCCTTCCCGCACTGGACATCCTTGTCAACAACCTGGGCGTCTTCGAATCCCGGCCCGCGCTGGAGATCACCGATGCGGAGTGGCGGCGCTACTTCGAGGTCAACGTGCTGGCCGCCGTTCGTCTCACCCGGCTCTATCTGCCCGGGATGAAGGGCCGGGCGTGGGGGCGCGTGCAGTTCATCGCCAGCGACTCCGCGATCGTCACACCGGCCGAGATGATCCACTACGGCATGTCGAAGACGGCCCTGCTGGCCGTGTCGCGTGGGTTCGCGAAGGAGGCGGCCGGTAGCGGCGTCACCGTCAACTCCGTCATCGCCGGGCCGACCCACACCGGCGGCGTCGAGGACTTCGTGTACGAACTGGTCGACCGTGACCTGCCCTGGCCGGAGGCGCAGCGCGAGTTCATGCGCCTGCACCGGCCGCAGTCGCTGCTCCAGCGACTGATCGAGCCCGAGGAGATCGCCAACATGGTCGTCTACCTCAGCTCGCCGCACGCATCGGCCACCACGGGCGGCGCGATCCGCGTCGACGGCGGCTATGTCGACGCGATCCTCCCATAGGGGGCTGGCGGCGTGCCCCCAGCCGCTCGAAGACACCCTGTCGCATCCCCCACGCCTGCCGAAAGAGGCTGACAGCGTGCCCTCGTCTCGCGAGGACGCCCGTGGATCTGTGATGGACACGAGAAGCGCGCAGGCGGGAAGGCGCGTCACGCAGGAGGGGCGGACTTGCCGGGCATGGGTGACCCGGCGGACGGAGGAGGGGTGGACTTGCCAGGCATGGATGACCCGGCGGACGGAACGGAAGCCGGACTGACCTCCGACGCGAACGACTTGCCCGCGTTCAGTCGTTCGATCAAGGACAGGAGCCCCTGCCGGTCGCCGTTGGAGCGCAGCCAGCGGTGCACCTGGCAGGCGGACTTGGCGTACGTGGTGGCGTCCTTGCCGGCCGCGGCCAGCCACTGCTCAAGCGTCACGGGCAGTGGTCCGTCCGGCGGAGTCGTGCAGCGGTCGACGGTGGTCTTCGGACGCAGGTAGCGGGGGTCGTCCGACACCACCACCGCCAGCCCCTCGTCGAACCACTGCGGTACCTCCGCGCCGGAGGCGAGGCGGGCGTGCAGTTCGACGTGGGACATCTCGTGGGACGCGATCACCGTGTCCAGCCCGCGAGGGGACAGCATGACGGACCGGTTCAGAATCGCGATGCCGCGCTCCTTCTTGCCGCCTATGCGGGCGTAGCAGGCGTCGGTCACGCAGACGAGCAGGCGGGGCGAGCTGACCGGTGTGCCGTAGAAGCCCTCGATCCGGTCGCGGGCGGCCGTCACGGTGCGGTGTATCCGCTCCCGCTGCTCGCCGGACAGCCCCTTCTCCGTGTACACGCCGGGCTCCAGCTCGGTGAGGCCGTAGCAGCCGGGACAGGTGGTCGCCGCCACGGAGGGGTAGGCCAGGGCGACCCCGGCCACGGCGGCGACGACCAGCGTCGCCAGCGCCGCGGCGACCCGCGCCCACAACCTGCGGGACCTCTTGCTCGGGGTGTGCACTTCGGCCACTCCGGCCCTCCTCCATCCGACCCTCCGACCGGCGATCCGCCGCCCAGGGGCTGGCCGGCTCGCGCTGAGCCGGTCCGCGGAGATACTGTCGCGCAATTTCTCGGCCCGCACATCAGACCCCGGGCTGACATACCCCGGGCTGACATGCGGCTCAACGTGAAGCCGCCCCCGCGCCCGGCTCCTCCCCCTCCGCCACGCAGCTCGGGACCTCCGTGCCCGACTCCTCCCTCTCCGCCACGCAACACCGGCATCACGCGGGCCCGGCACGAGCTGATCATCATGGTGGACGGCGACACCGTCTTCGAGCCCGCCACCATCGGGCGGCTGATCCGCCAGCTCGCCGACCCGGCGGTCGGGGCGGTCAGCGGCAACACCAAGGTCGGCAACCGGCGCGGCATGGTCGGGCGCTGGCAGCACATGGAGGACGTCATCGGGTTCAACCTCGACCGGAGGGCCTTCGAGCTGCTCGACTGCATGGCGACCGTGGCGTACGGCTGCGCTGGCACACCGTCCGCCGCGAGGGCACTTTTGGCGGCCCGGTCACCCAGGTCTGATCTCCGCTCCACCCGGACGGTCCGTACGGCGCCCCTCGTTGCGAACGATGTGCGCATACGGGTACGCTGTTCGCATGTATCGGCCCTCAAGGGCGGCCGGTCGCGAAGGAGGAGACATGATCATGACCGCCGCCCCGGCGTCAGCCGTCACGCGCACCGCCCGTTCCCGGCGCCCGTGGCGGCGCGCCGCCCGCGCGCTGGCCTGGGCCCTGTGCGTCCTGGTCATCGTCCTCGGGGTCGCGTTCTTCGCCCCCCGCGTGCCGTTCGGGCCGGTGCAGGACGCGATCGGCATGACGGCGCTGTTCGTGCCCTGGCTGACCGGGTTCCTGCTGGCGGGCCTGGCCGGCGGCGCCGTGACCGCGGTGACGGCGTGGCGCTCCGGCCGCCGCGTCCTGTGCGGCGCCGGTGTCGTGGCCGCCCTGCTGGCCGCGGGCATGGTCGTCGTACCGTGGGCGGCGGCCGCGCGGTCCGGCGAGATCTCCTGGTCCGGATATTTCGCCTCATCGCCCGCAGCGGCCCCCACCTCCACGGAGGCCTACACCACGGTCCAGGGACAGGACCTCAGGATGGACGTCTACCGCCCGCGCACTCCCGCACCCGCCCGGCCCGCGCTCCTCTACGTCCACGGCGGCTCGTGGAACTCCGGGACGCGCGCCGACAGCGCCCCGTGGCTGCGCTGGATGGCCGACCAGGGCGTCACCGTCTTCTCCGTCGACTACCGGCTGACCCCGTCGCCGCGCTGGCAGGACGCCGTGGGCGACGTCAAGTGCGCGCTCGGCCGGATCCGCGCGGGAGCGGCCGCGTACGGCGTCGACCCGGCGAACGTGTCGATCGCCGGCGACTCGGCCGGTGGCCAGCTCGCCCTCGTCACCGCGTACACCGTCGGCGACCACCGCTTCCCGCCCTCCTGCGAGGCGCCCGAGGCGCCGGTGAAGTCGGTCATGGGCTGGTACGCGCCGACCGACCTGCCCCGGCTGCTCGACGAGACCGGACTGCCCGGCGCTGCGTCCAGCGCCCTGAGCGACTACCTCGGCGGCGGCATCGAGACCCGGCGCGCCCGCTACCAGGCGTCGTCCCCGGTCGCCCACGTGCGGCCCGGCCTCCCGCCGACCCTGCTCGTCCAGGGCGACCGCGACCACATGATCCCCGCGACCCAGGCTGCCGACCTGGCCTCCCGGCTCAGGACCGCGGGCGTGCCGGCCACCGCCGTGACCATCCCCTGGGCCGAGCACAACTTCACCGGCCAGTGGGGCAGCTGGGGCTCCCAGCTCATGCGGCCGGTGGTCAGCCGGTTCCTGCGGGACCACGCGCTCAAGGGCTGACCACCCCGCCCTCAGCGGACGGGCAGACCGGTGGACGGCTCGGCCACGGCCAGGAAGACGTCGCCGTTGCCGGGCGCGGTGCCGTCCGCCGGGGCGCCGTAGGTCAGGCCCGAGACGGCCACCTTCCCCGAGGGGGTGGTCGCGGCGTACAGGTTGGGCTCGGAGAACGGATCGACGGCCTCGTCCCTGGCCGTGCCGAACTGCGCGGCGGCCCGCCGCTCGCCCCTGCCGTCCAGGCGGACCGTCAGGACGTCGGCGCCGCCCGCCATCACGCCCACCCGGCCCCTGGTGTAGCCGACGATCTCGACCTCGCCGCCCGGAAGGGGCGCCACGGCGGCCCCCTCGTCGGCGGCGCGGGTGGCGACGGTGGCGGTCCAGCGCTGCCTGCCCGCGCCGGTGTACGCGGTGGCCAGCAGGTCACCGCCGCCGGCGCCGGTGGCGACGGCCAGGCCCGCGGACGTGACGGCCACCGCGTTCAACCGGTCGTCACCGGGCCCGCCCGCACTGGTGGCCCACCGCCTGGTCCCGTCGGCCGCGTACCCGGCGATCCAGCCGTCGAGGCCGCCCAGCGCGCTCGTGCCCGGCAGGGAGGCGGTGGTGCTGCCGGTGACGTAGACGCCGGCGGGGTCCGCGGCCACGCCGTACGCCTTGTCCTCGCCCGTACCGCCGTACTGGCGGACCCACGAGAGCCGGCCGTCAGGGGTGAGGCGGGCGAGCAGGGCGTCCTTGTCACCGCTGTTCGGACCGTCGAGCGCGCCCTTGGTGTAACCGGCCACGTACGCGCCGCCGTCGGGCGCGGCGGTCAGGCCGTAGAGCCGGTCGGCCACGGCGGGATCGCCGAACTGGGTGATCCACCGGACGGTCCCGCCCGCGTCGAGCCGGGCCACGAACGCGTCGTCGGCGGCGTTGCCGGGGTGACGGCCGTCCAGGTCGCCCTTGGTGTACCCGGCGGCGAGCACGCCGCCGTCGGGCAGCGCCGCCACGCCGTACAGGCGCTCGTCGGCGGCGGTGCCGAGCTGCCGCGTCCAGCTCCGCGCCCCCGTGCTGGTGATCACCGCGTCGAGGCGGCCACCGTACGGCTGGCCCGCCACCGGCCCACCGGCCGCGAACCCGGTGGTGAGCGTGCCGTCGGCGTGGGCCGCGACCCCGCCGGCCCAGTCGGCGGCGGCCGTGCCGAGCAGCGGGGCGGGCAGGCCCGCCGGGGGCGTGACGCTCAGCGCCGGGCCCAGCTCGGCCATGGCCTGTTCGAAGGCGGGCGACCAGACGGCCCAGTCGTGACCGCCGTCGAGGACGCGGAGCTGCGCGGAGATCGCCGGTGACCGCCGGGCTGCGTTGTAGAGGGCGGCCGACTCGAAGTCCAGGTCATGGTGCGCGTCGGCCGGAGCGGGATTGGCGTACTCGTCGTCGCCGACGGCCACGAAGAGCCGTACGGGCCGATCGGGGTCGAGCTCGGGCAGCAGAGCCGGGTAGTTGAGTCCCTGGTACACCTCGTCGGCGAACTTCTCGGCGCCGCGCCCGAACGCCCCGTGGTCGCGCGCGGAGGAGTCGGACGGCGGCAGCGGCGTGTAGACGGCCGGGCTGAGCGCCACGGCCGACCCGAACAGGTCCTGGTGGGCCAGGGCGAGGCGCAGCGCCCCCGCGCCACCCATCGAGTAGCCGCCGATCAGGCGGGCCTCGCGGATCGGCGCCGTGCGGTAGGTCGCGTCCACGTACGCCACCAGATCGCGCGTCAGAGCTGTCTCCACCGGGCGTCCGGGCAGGTCGGAGCCGGTGTAGCGGCTGTCGACGTACCAGCTTCCACGCTCGCTCCACGGCGCGTCCGGCATGACGGCGATGACGGGCGGTATCCGCCTGGTCCGGATCATCTGGTCGAGGGTGTCCTTGACCCGGGTCCATGCCTGCATGGTGTCGCCCCGGCCGTGGAGCAGGTACAGCACGGGATGGCGTTGCTTTCCGGTGTCGTAGCCGTACGGCAGGTAGAGGGTGAAGGCGATGTCCTCGCCCAGGGCCGCGGACGGCGCCGACCCCGTGGTCAGGCTTCCGCCCTTCGGCGCCCGCACGTCCGCCTCGCCGGGCACGGCCAGCAGGAGGACCAACGCGACGGCGGCCAGTATCCCGGCACCGCTCCACCTGGGCATGAGCATCTCCCGTAAACGTTTACAGTTGCGACGTCGACTGTTGCAGGAGAGTTTCATGGTGCGGGACGTACGGTGTCAACGTCCCCACACATGACGAACCCGCCCCGCCGGCGCGCGATCACCATGCCTCGTGGCGGGCGGAGCTGTTCGCTCCGACGCGGCAGCGGCACGGTCGAGGCGGTCGCGGACCTCCCGCAACACCGGGACCAGCTCCGGCGGGTCCAGCACCTCGAAGTCGACCCCCTTCACCACCACGTGCACCGCCAGCTCGCGCAGCGAGTTCGCG
This sequence comes from Nonomuraea sp. NPDC050691, assembly GCF_040654455.1. Classification (NCBI taxonomy): domain Bacteria; kingdom Bacillati; phylum Actinomycetota; class Actinomycetes; order Streptosporangiales; family Streptosporangiaceae; genus Nonomuraea; species Nonomuraea sp. NPDC050691. The sequence continues at coordinate 55,108 of NZ_JBFAIA010000002.1, read as the reverse complement.
CCGGCCGTGAACAGGCAGGTGCGCGCGTCCACGGCCTCCAGCCGTCCCGCGCCGGGCGACGTGCGCGGCGCCACCTCCTCCAGCGGGGCGTGGAAGAGGATCCGGGCCTGGTACGCGTACGGCGCCGAGGTGATGGCGTGCGAGACGTACGCGGCCGCGTCCTCGGGCGACGGCATCCGCGGCGTGAAGCGCGCGCCCGGCGGCCCGAGCGGCTCCTCGATCCGGTCGGCCCGGAAGGTACGCCAGTCGTCCTTGGCCACGTCCCACGCCACCAGGTACCACCGGCGCGGGGTGTGCACCAGCCGGTGCGGCTCCACCTCGCGCGCGGTCACGCCGTCGCGTCCCCGATAGCGCAGCCGCACCCGGCGCCGGTCGCGGCAGGCGGCGGCGATCGCGGCCAGCAGGTCGGCGCTCACCTCCGGATCGGCCGCCCCGGGCAGCGGTACGGTCGCCGCGCGGAACGCCTCGACGCGGTGGCGCAACCGGGAGGGCAGGAGCTGCTGGAGCTTGGCCAGCGCCCGCACCGAGCCCTCCCCCAGTCCGGCGACGCTGCCCGTCGCGGCCGTGCGCAGGCTGATCGCCACGGCCACGGCCTCCTCGTCGTCGAGCAGCAGCGGCGGCAGCGCGGCCCCCACCCCGAGCCGGTACCCGCCGGCGACACCCGGAGTGGCGTCCACCGGGTAGCCGAGCTCGCGGAGCCGTTCGACGTCGCGCCGCACGGTGCGCAGGCCGACCTCCAGCCGGTCGGCGAGTTCGGCGCCGGTCCAGTCCGTACGCGCCTGCAGGAGCGACAGCAGGCGCAGCAGCCGCGCGGAGGTCTCCAACACGGACTCCATTGTGGCCACCGTTGGTGCCGGAAGCTGACACCAATTGCTCGTACCGTGACGGGCATGACGAACGAGATCCAGCCCTACCGCGTCGAGATCCCGCAGGCCGACCTCGACGACCTGCACGAGCGGCTGCGCCGTACCCGCTGGGCCCCCGAGGTTCCCGGCACCGGCTGGGAGCGCGGCGTGCCGACCGGCTACCTGCGGGAGCTCGCCGCCTACTGGGCCGACGGCTTCGACTGGCGCGCCCAGGAGGCGGCGCTCAACGCTTACCCGCAGTTCACCACCACCGTGGACGGCGCGCGGGTGCACTTCCTGCATGTCCGCTCCGCCGAGCCGGACGCCACCCCGCTCATGCTCCTGCACGGCTGGCCCGGCTCGGTCGTCGAGTTCCTCGACCTCATCGGCCCGCTCACCGACCCCGTGGCTCACGGCGGCCGGGCCGGGGACGCCTTCCACCTGGTGATCCCGTCGCTGCCGGGGTACGGCTTCTCCGGCCCGCTCCCCGGCACCGGCTGGACGGACGGCCGCACCGCCGCGGCGCTGGCGGAGCTGATGTCCAGGCTCGGGTACGACCGGTACGGCGTGCAGGGCGGCGACGTCAGCGCGTTCGTCGCACCGCTGGTGGGACGCGCCGCGCCGGACAACGTCATCGGCGTGCACGTCAACGGCCTGCGCACGTTCCCGGGCGGCGATCCGGCGATCATGGGCTCGCTGACCGAGGCGGAGCGCGGGCGGCTGGCCGGGATGAAGGAGTGGCAGGAGAAGCTGGGCGCGTACATGCAGGTCCAGGGCACGCGCCCGCAGACGATCGCGGCCGCGCTGCACGACTCCCCCGCCGGGCAGCTCGCCTGGATCGTGGAGAAGTTCAAGGACTGGACGGACCCGGCCGCCAAGCTCCCCGAGGACGCGGTGGACCGGGACCGGATCCTCACCGACGTGAGCATCTACTGGTTCACCGCCACGGCGGGCTCGGCGGCGCACACCTACTACGAGCGGTTCAACGACTTCAGCATGTGGGCGCCGAAGGAGCGCGGGACGGCGCCGACCGCGGTGGCGGTGTTCCCCACGGACTTCTCGGTCCGCCCGCTGGCCGACCAGGTCCACGACGTGGTGCGCTGGTCGGAGTTCGACCGGGGCGGCCACTTCGCGGCCCTGGAGACCCCCGACCTGATGATCGCCGACCTCCGGGCGTTCTTCCACACCCTGGTCTGAGGGGCCGGAGCCGCCCCCGGCCCGTTCGCGAGACCAGCAGAAGCCCGCCGGGGCTAACCGGACACCAAGGGCCCGAGCCGTGCCCTCCGCGTGGCGGCCAGCCCTCCCGCCAGGCCGCTCACCGCGCAGACCAGCACCAGCCCGGCGTACTGCGGCAGGGAGTAGGCGAACCACGGCTCACCCGTCACCGCCGTGCCCAGCGCGGTGAGGGACGCGGCGGCGATGCCCGTTCCGAGCAGCGTCCCGGCGGTGGTCACGATCAACGTCTCCCAGCACACCATCCTGGCCAGCTGCCACGGCTTGGTCCCCACGGTCCGCAGCAGCCGGATCTCCTCGGTCCGTTCGTTCATGGTCATGGCCGTCGCGTTGAGCACCGAGATCACGGTGTAGACCACCGCGGACCCCACGAGCACCGGCGCCGCCCACGCCGCGGGTCCGGTACGGGTCACGCCCTCCGCCGCGTCGCTGGTCGCCACGGCGAACAGGAAGGTGCACGCCAACGCCACGGTCAGCATGACCGGGGACGCGGCCGACATCGCCCGGCGCGGCTGGGTCACCAGCGAGGACCGGGCCAGCATCCCGGCGCCGGGGTCGAGCCGGGCCGCCGCGGCCCCGAGCAGCCCACCCAGCACGCGCAGCGCGACCGGGCCGAGCGCGGACGCGCCCACGCAGAGCGCCATCGTCGCCCCCAGACCGGCCGGCACCGCGTCCGCCGGCGTGAGCTGCGGCACCAGCGACAGCAGCACGGCGCCCCCCGACAGCGCCGCCACCCCGGCGACCGCCCTCGGCCAGGGCAGCAGCCGCCGCTGCGCCGCGCTCTCCCGCAGCACCTCCAGCGGGCCCACGCCCACCGCCTTACGTGCCGCGACCCGCGCCGCCGGCAGCGTCACCGCCACTCCGACCACCAGCGCCAGGACGAACGGCCCCGCCGTGACCTCCATCGGGACGCCTCCCGGCGCCAGCCCGGTCACCCGCATGAACGCCCCCATCAGCACGGCGTACGGCACGGCCAGCACGCAGCCCGCCGCGCCCGCCAGCACGGCGACCACCAGCGCCTCCGCCGTGATGAGCCGCCTCACCTGGCGCGGCGTCATGCCGACCGACCGCAGCAGCGCCCACGTCCTACGCTGCCGCAGCACGTGCAGGCTCAGCATGCCCGCGACCACGAAGACCGACACGAACCCCGACACCACGGCGGACAGCACCAGCAGACCCATGACGCCGTTCAGCTCGTCACGTGTGGCCGCGCCGGCGACCACCAGGCCGTTTCCGCCCACCAGCGTCACGGCCAGGAGCACCGCCGCGAACGAGGCCGCGAAGCCCGTCCGGTTGCTCCGGACGTTGTTCCAGGCGAGGACGAGGGTCACCGGCGACCACCCAACCGCATGCCGATCTGCTCGGCGGACGGCCTGTCCAGGACGTCGACGATCCGCCCGTCGGTCAGGAACAACACGCTGTCCGCCCGGGCGGCCGCCTCCGGATCGTGCGTGACCATCACCACCGTCTGGGCGAACGCGTCGACCGCCTCGCGCAGCAGCGCCAGCACCTCGTGCCCGGTGTGGCGGTCCAGCGCCCCTGTCGGCTCGTCGGCGAACAGCACCTCCGGCCTGCCGAGCAGGGCGCGGGCGATCGCCACCCGCTGCTGCTGGCCGCCGGACAACTGCGCCGGCCTATGCCCTTCCCGCCCGGCCAGGCCGACCCGGCGCAGCAGTTCCCGCACGCGCGCCGGGTCGGGCCGCCGCCCGGCGAGCCTGCCGGGCAGGATCACGTTCTGCCAGGCCGTCAGGGACGGCACCAGGTTGAACGCCTGGAAGATGACGCCGACCTGGTCCCGGCGGAGCGTCGCCAGTTCCTTCTCCCCGAAGCGGGTGATGTCGCGCCCCGCGACCCGGACGGCCCCCGAGTCCGGCCGGTCCAGCCCCGACGCGCACTGCAGCAGCGTGCTCTTCCCCGACCCCGACGGGCCCATCACGGCGGTGAAGCTGCCGCGCCGGAACCCGACGCTGACCTGCCGCAGCGCGGCCACCTCGGTGGGGCCCTTCCCATATGTCCTGGTCACTTCCTCAAGAAGCACCGCGTGATCATTCATGATCAGCAGCGTGCCGGACCGTGGCCGCACCGCCCATCGGGCATCTCCCCGACCGGTCCCTGAGGTGTCCCCCGCGGCAGGGTCGCATGGCGGGAACATGGCACGGCCGGATCAGCAACAACAGGCGTACCGATCCGGAGCCGAGAGGCCGCAGAATGAGCGAAGAAGGCCGGGCCCGGCACGACCCCGAGGTGTTCGCCGAGGTCTTCCGCCGGCACGCCCGGGACATCACGCGCTGCGTCACACGCCGGCTGGGAGAGGACGCCGCGGACGACGTGGTGGCCGACACGTTCCTGACGGCGTTCCGGCGGCGAGACGGCTACGACCTGTCGCGCCCGAGCGCGCGTCCATGGCTGTAGGGAATCGCCACCAATCTGATGCGCCGGCACGTGCGAACCGAGGTGCGGCAGCTACGTCTCGTGGAACGGTTGCTGCTGTTCAGCTGGGCCGGGCTCAGCTACTCGGAGATCTCCGAGGCGCTGGGCGTACGGCTGGGAACCGTACAGTCGCGCATCAACCGCGCGCGAAACAGGCTCCTCGAAGAACTCGGCGGGATCAACCCCATGGCCATCGTCGGCGAGGAGACCCTCTGGGAATGAGATGACCCAGCTTGAGCGGTTCCGCTCGGAGGTGCCGCAGCCGGACCCGGCACGCGTGCGCCGGTACGAGCAGCGGCTGCTGGCCGCCATCACCGACCCGGCGGCCGGCGTTGCGGGACCGGCCCGGGAGCGCGGGCGACGTACGTCCCGCCTGCGTCTGCTCGGCCTCGCGGCCGGCCTGGCCGTTGCGGTGACGGCCGGAGTGGTGGTCGTGACCGAGCCGGGAGCGGAAACCCCTCAGATCATCCACCCGATGCCGGTGGCGGCCTTCGGAGTCCTCGAACGGGCCGCGGAGCACGCGGGCAGGACGCCGGAGCTGCATGCCAGGCCCGGCCAGTTCCTCGTCTTCGAATCGCAGACCATGGATCCCGCCTACGGCTCCGACCGCGAGGGGCGCCCCATGCGTTACCTGTCCCGCGCCAAGCGCAAGGTGTGGCTGCCCGTGCGGGGCGACGCGACGGGCGGGGTCATCGAGGGCGCGATCCTGGAGCCCAAGCCGTTCCCCGGGTGGCCCGTTCCCCCCGAGGCCCGCGAGAACGCCGGCCCCGGCGGCCCGTCGAAGCTCGCGGACTTCGACCACCGCGCCGAGTACCTGCGCACCGCCTACGTGAGCCGCCTGCCCACCGAGCCGCAGAAGATGTACGAGCACCTTTACACCAGGCTCGGCAACGACCCGCAGGACCACACCGAAGCCTGGGCACGGGTCCGCGGCCTGCTCTCGGAGGCCTACCTGCCCAAGGCGCAGCGCGCCGCGCTGTTCCGCGCGGCGGCGGCCATTCCCGGCGTCGTCACCGTCGGCCACGCCGTGGACGCCGCGGGCCGTGCGGGCATCGCCGCCGCGAGGATCGACCCGGTGATCGGTCAGCGCGACGAGTTCGTCTTCGACCGGGAGACGTACCTGTACCTGGGCGAGTGGAGCGTGGTCACGGACGCCGGCCTGGCTGGGGCACCGGTCGGCGCGGTCCTGACCTCGTCCGCGCGACTCAGGGTCTCGGTCGCCGACCAGGCCCCCGCGGTGGCCTCAGCGGCGAAGGGGGACTGACCGACAGGGAACGCACGCGAGGATAGACGGCCGCGCCCCTGCTTGAAGGTGTACTCTCAAAAGAGAGAGTGCTATCAATTTAAGGGGGCCCGGTTATGGGCGACGACGTCAACGGCCTGCATCACGTGGGGCACATCGTGCGGGACATGAACGAGGCGATGGACCGGTACCGCCGGCTCGGCTTCACCGTGCCGGCACCGGCCTGTCCCGTCCTGCCGCGCGTCGCGGGAGGCCCCGCCGAACCGTTCGGGGTGGTCAACACCCACGTGTACTTCCCCGGCAACTTCATCGAACTGGTGGCCGTCATCGACGACACCGGACGCATGCCCGGCGAAGCCCGCCCCATCCCGCTGCGGGTGCCCGACGACAAGCTGCCGGGGCTGACGGCCGCCATCCGCGCCACCGTCGCCAACATCACGTCGTTCCTCCAGCGCTTCCAGGGTCTGCACATCGTGATCGCCGACACGCCGGACATCGACGGCGTCGCCGCGCGGCTGACCGCGGCCGGCGTCGGCCACGGCGGTGTGCACGCCGTCCAGCGCCCCGTCGAGACCAGCACCGGGATCAGGATGGATCCCGCCCGCTACCTGGAGATCTCCACTCCCGGCCTGCCGGCCGGGCGCGCGCCGGAAGGCAGGATCGGGTTCGCCCAGAACACTCCGGCCGAGGCGCCCCAGGACCAGCAGCACACCGGCCACCCCAACGGCGCCACGGGGCTGGTCGAGTGCGTGCTGTGCGTCGCCGACCCGGCGCTGCCCGAGCTGGAGCGCCGCTACGGCGCCTACTTCGGCCGGGCGCGAGGTGGCCGGGTGACGCGTTTCGACCGGGCGAACGTCACGGTCGTGGCCGCGTCTGCGCTCGCCGGCCTGCTGCCCGGCGAGCACCCGGCAGCCCTGCCGGCGTTCGTCGGCTACACGGTGTCCGTACGCGACATCGCGGCCACCGAGCGGCTTCTGCGCGGCAACGACGTCCCGGTCGCCCGCACCGGGCGGGGAGAGCTGTTCGTCCCGGCCGACGCCGCGCTGGGTGCCGCGATCATCTTCCGCCAGGACGGCTGAGCAGGATCAGCGGGCGGAGGCCGGGCCACGCACCATGAAGATGTCCACCTCGTCCTCGGTCTCGACGGTGAACCCGTGCCGCTCGTACAGCCGGCGGGCCGGGCTGCCCTGCAGCACGTTCAGCCGGACCACGGCGTTCTCGCGGTCGCACTGCTCCAGCAGCCACCTCATCACGGCCTGACCGATGCCCCTGCCCTGCAGATCCGGGTCCAGGTAGAAGTGTTCGAGCCAGTAGGAGTCCTTCGCCGGCCGCAGCGCCACGCAGCCGGCGAAGGCGCCCTCCACCTCGATCATCTAGGTGTGCGGCGGCAGGAACCCGTCCCGCAGCCGCTGCCGCACACGGTGCTCGTCGTAGCGCCCGAGCCGCTCGAGATCCGGCCTCATCACCACGGCCCGCAACTCGGCCACCGCCTCGACATCCGCCGCCAAAGCCGGACGAAGCTCCCAACCTGCCATGATCGCGATGTTATCGCCCCAGACTTCACCGCCCCCTGCTCGCCCCGCGGCCCAGCCTGGTAACAGCGCTGCCGTCAGTGCACCCACTGATGCGAGCATGGCAAGAGCATGGAGGTGGGAATCCTTTCGCGGCCGTGTCGATCCGCTCGCATAGCAGGCCCCCACGGCGGGCCTGTCCGTCTCCTCGCTGCAGACGAACGGAAGCAGGTGCTTTCATGGGAGTGAAGGCATCGTGACCAGGCCGGATGCACGTCACGACCCGTCGGCGGCGTACGTCCTGGCCCTCATGACGGAGGTGGCCATGGATCTCCTCCTGCGCCCGGGGACCCGCTCCGACGCGGTGGAATGCGGAAGGATCTGCTTCGCAGCGTTCGACCGGATCGCGCACGAGCACGGCTTCCCCGGCGACTTCCCGAGCATGGACGCCGCGACGGGGCTGATGGACGTGCTGTTGGCCCACCCGGGCTTCTACAGCGTCGTCGCGGAGCTGGACGGACGGATCGTCGGCAGCAACTTCCTCGACGAACGCTCTCCTGTCGTCGGCGTCGGGCCGTGACCGTCGATCCGGACCGCCAGGACCGCGGCGTGGGCCGCCGGCTGATGCTTGACGTCATGCGCCGGGCCGAAGAACGGCACGCACCCGGAATCCGGTTGCTGCAGTCCGGTTACCACTGCAGGTCGTTCGCCCTGTACGCCGACCTCGGCTTCGAGTTCCGTGAGATGCTGGCCTGCCTGCAAGGCCCGCCGATCGGGTCGTCCATCCCCGGCCATGCCGTGCGAGCCGCTACGGACGCGGACCTGGCCGCCTGCAACGAGGTGTGCCGCCGGGTCCACGGAACCGACCGCGGCGGAGAAGTCATCGACGCCCTCAAGCAGGGCACCGCCCGGGTCGTCGAGCACGATGGCCGCCTGACCGGTTACGCCACCGACCTGGCGTTCTTCGCCCACGCGGTGGGAGAGACGACAGAGGACATCAAGGCGCTTGTCGGAGCGGCCGCCGGCTTCGGCGGTCCGGGCATTCTCGTTCCGGCGAGCAACAGCGCGCTGCTCCAGTGGGGGCTGCGCAACGGGCTGAAGATCACCCAGTTCATGACCCTGATGACCGTCGGCCTCTACAGCGAACCGGCGGGGGCGTACCTGCCCAGCATCCTCTACTGACAAGAACGTGTCAGTGACAGGTCTTCCTGTAGGCCAGTTCTGGAATGTGTTGTCGCCACTCGGCAGGAGACAGGCCGCCGTCACGGTGACAGATCACGGCGGTGGCGGTGCCGGGATCGACGGTGATCTCACGTAGGGACCCGTCGATGGACGAGACGAGGAGAGCGGTCCGGTTGAATCCCACGGCCGGCATGGACTGGTCGTTGAAGCTGATCGGTGCGGCGATCCGCTGATATCCCCGCCAGTCCCACAGCTGGATGCCGAGCTGGCCCTCGCTGGCGACGGTAGCGAGCAGTTGGCCCCGCGGGTAAGGAACAAGATCGTTGATGGATGTCGTGTCCGCGCTCTGCGGCGGGGCCAGGGGCTTGCGCAACTCCTTGTCCCAGAACGTCAGACGCCCGTCGGTGCCGCCGATCGCGGCCTTGTTCCCGATGAAGAGGATCTTGCCCTTGGCGCGGGCGTCGGATGAGTTCCGGCGTATCTCTCCAGTGGCCGTATCGACCAGGATTCGTCCCTTGCTTGATCGGTCCACGAGCAACCGGCGCCCGTCCGGCTCGAAGAGCAGAACGTCTGATGCCGCACCGGCGACGGTGCGGATCCATCTCCTGGCCCTCACGTCCCACAGCTCCAGGTCGTCGAGACCCAGGCCGTCGAGCGCCTCTTCGTCATCCCGCTGCGCGCTGACGGGGACGACCGCGGCGGTTCTGCCGTCGGGGGAGAAGACCACGGACAGGACTCCGACGGCTTCCCGTCTCCGGACGCGCAATGCGCCGATGTTGCGGCCGTTCGTGGCGTCCCACAAGGTCACCACGGGGGACGCGGGGTGGCTGAGCGCGAGCGTGCGCCCGTCGGGGCTGAACACCGGGGAGTACGCCGTCTCCTTGGCTTCTTTTTCGGGGAGATCGTCGACGGGTAACGGGCCGCTGACGGGTCTCCGGACGGCGACATCCCAGATGCGCACCTCCGGCCTGCCTTTCCGGCGATTCGCCGTCACCAGGAAGCGGCCGTCAGGGCTGAACAGCCGTTTGTCGCTTCCCGGAGCGAGCACCTCGGGGCGGGTGTAGGGGGAGATGTCCAGGACGTTCACCGTGCCGTACTGGCCGATCACCCGAAGAAGGCGGGCATCCGGCGAGATAATGGGATCGGCTCCCACAACGCCGGAGAAAACCGAGGCGCTCATCAGCAGCGAGCCGTCGTCCACCCGCCACAGAAGCACCCACCCCCCATCCCGCACCCCGGCCAGGAACCGGCCGTCGGGGCTGAATTCCACACGTTCCGCAGGCGGAATCAGCGAGCGTATAGCCTCCCTGCCCGAGGAGATGTCCCACAGCCGGATACCGTCGTCGGTCGAGACAGCCAGGTGCTTCCCGTCCGGACTGAATACGCCTTTCGTGGCGGTCTCTGGCAGCCAAGGGGCCCGCAGCCGCCTGCGCTTCCCGACGTCCCAGAGCTCCACCCGCCGCCCCGATCTCGTCCTGTCGCCGGACGCCGACGGGGTGCTCGTCGCTCCCTTGCCTCCAGCCGGGATGACCAGGGCCAGCCGGCCGTCCGGGCTGATGGCGCTGACTTGCTGGTCGAGCACGCGCGTCCGGTTGGCGACGCTCCAGGCTTCGCTCATCCCCTTGCGGACCCCGATGAGGAAGCGCCCGTCCGGGCTGAACTCCACCGGGTCGAGCCGGGGGAATGCCACGCCGCGATCCGTCAGCCCTCCGGCGCCGACGGCCCACAGTTGTGCGTTGGTCCCATCGTGCACTGCCAGCGTGCGACCGTCAGGGCCCCACACCAGTTTGCGGACCGGTTGCCCCGTCCATGTCGTGTTGGCGACCTCCTTGTTCGTGGCCGAGTCGAGTATGCGCAGGACGCCCGGCTCGTCCTCCGGACCGGGAGTGAACACGGCCAGCCTGGTTCCGTCCACGCTGAGCCCGTGCACCAGGTCCGTCGTGTCGTACGGGGCGGTGACGACGTCCACCAAGGGCAGCGCCATCGAGTCGATCAGCTCGCTCCTGGCCTCGGGGACCTGGGCGATCCGCCAGGCCGCGGCGCTCAGCCGGCGGGCCAGCTTCGGGTCGCTCATCCGCAGGGCGGAGGCGCGTCTGGCGACCAGCTGGGCCGTCGCCTCCGCCAGCCGGTCGTCGGCCAGGCCGGCCTGCCGGATGGCCACTCCCGCCGCCACCATGGAGGCGACCAGCAGGACCACCAGAACGGCCGAGACGGCGACCCGCCTGCGGGAGGTGCGCCGGGCCAGCGCCGCGCTCGCGTTCACGAAGTCCCGTTCCAGGGGCGTGAGGTCGTCGCGCTCACCCGGCTCGACGAACAACTTGTCGACGACGGCCAGGCGGGCCCCCCGGTAGAGCAGCCCGGCGTCGCGGCCGTGCGCCTGCCATGCCTGGGCCGCCTCGGTCAGCTGCCGATGGGCGCGCAGGCGATCGCGTCCTTCGTCCACCCATCCCCGCAGGCGCGGCCACGACTCGATCAACGCCTCGTGCGCGAGCTCCACGCTGTCCTGGTGCAGCGTGAGCAGCCTTGCCCCGGCCAACTGCTCGACGACCAGCGCGGTGTCCGCCTCCCCGTACGGGTCCAGCTCCGCCCGGGCGGCGGGACGCCGGGTGTCCTGCGCCTGCTCCCCCGGATTGATCAACCTGAGCAGGATCCGCCGGGCGATCCTCGCCTGGGCCGGCGACAGACCGGCATACAGCTCCTCGGCGGTATGGCTGATCGCCCCATGCACCCTGCCCACGCTCTCGTAGGCCTCCAAGGTCAGCAGCTTGCCCGTACGGCGGCGCCAGACCTCCCGCAGCGCGTGCGACATCAACGGCAGCGCCCCCGGCTCGTCGGCGACGTCGGCGACGATCTCGGCCGTCAACGCCCGCTCCACCGTCAACCCCTCGGCCATGGCCGGCCGGACGATCGCCTCCCGAAGCTCCTCCCGCTGCATCGGCCCCACCAGCAGGGTGGCCTCGCGCAGCGCCGCGGTCAGCTCACGATGCTCCGCGCAGCGCCCATAGAAGTCCGCGCGAACCGCTATGACCACCGTCATCCTGCTGTGCGGCTGTCGCGCGTCAAGCAGCAGGTCGATGAACCGCCCACGCTCGCCCTGGTCCCGGCAGAGCGTGAACACCTCCTCGAACTGGTCGACCACGACCAGCCTGTCGGAGTCGCCCTCGCCCTCGCCCGCAAGGAGCCGGTCGGCGTGCCGCATCGGGTGCTCGCCCGGCGTGAGGATCACACTCTGCCCGGCGGCCCGCGCCGCGGGCACCAGCCCGGCACGCAACAGCGACGACTTACCGCTGCCCGAAGGGCCGAACACCGCCGCGAAACGACGCCGCAGCAGCAACTCGCGCAGCTCCTCGACCAGCCGCTCCCGGCCGAAGAAACGACCACCATCATGGATGTCGTACGGGGCCAGACCCAGGTACGGCCCGGCGCAACCGTCATCGTCCGCCCTCTCCCGGGCCAGCTCATCGACGACCTGCTGCCAACGGCGCTCCCAATCGGCGACGTCCCCGCCGCATGCCTGCGCGAAGGCGAGCACGACGGGCAGGGAAGGCAGACGCTCACCCGCCGCCGCCTGCGACAGCGTGGTGACCGAATACCCCGCGCTCCTGGCCATGGCCCGATAGGTCAGGCCACCCGCCTCCTGACGCAGCTTGCGCAACTCCGAGGCGAAGCTCTGCACCGGTCCCGCTGCCGGATCCACCGGACTCTCGCGACGGCCCGCCACGATGACGCAACTCCATTCCCTGGACGACATTCCCTGGACGACGACGACCAGTGTGACCCCCGACCCGCCGAGAAGCATTGTTTGCCCGTCTGACGAGGGGTGCCGAACAATCCTGCCGTCACGATCCTGGAGTCACAGACCTCGGCGGGCAAGCGGTCACGGAAGCACCTGCCGCCTCGCGACCCCATCCCCGTCGGGTTGAAGGACATCCATGCGTACGGAGGACACATGAACGACAGAGCACTGCGTTTCGCGCGGGGGACGACAAGCCATGACGTCATGAGGCGCGGCATCTCCTTGCTGGGGCTGGTGACGGCCGCGACCGTGGCCTACGCCACGGTGGCCGCCGTTCCCGCCGCGGCCGCCCCACCCCGCGCGTGCGCGCACGATGGCTGCTCCGCCCTCCCGCGCACCGGCTCTGCCCGATGGATGGCTGACGGCGACAAGATGGTGATCTGCGACGGGTACGCCGATGGGTACTCCGTCATCGTCAGGACCGACATGGGGAGCGGGCCCCAGCCGGACAAGTGGCACACGAGCGGTGCCGGAAAGTGCACCGAACGTTCTTTCGGCGATGTCGCCGAGGGGCAGCCCATCGCCTTCTACACCTGCGTGGGGAAGCAGAGCACCAACTACATCCTCCCGGGCTCGTGCGGCCATGTCGCCCACGGCACCACCTGACTGGTTGTCACCGCGCGCCTGAAAGGCCGGCACCGCAGCGGTCGCCCAGGGCCGGCACGCCGCGACCTGCCTGCCGGCGGTTCGATCGGCCGCGGCGAAGCCCGCGAGGGCAAGTCCGCCATCCAGTGGCCGTGCGCGAAGCGAGCGAGCGAGCAGGCTTGGCGGATCCGAGATCTTCCCCAACGGGTCAGGCATTCAGCGATCTTCGCACGGCGGCGTCCACCAGCTCGTGGATCTGCTGCTCGGTGAAGATGTCGGGCAGGGTCAGCCGCTCCACGATGAGCCAGTTCAGCGCGAGGTAGAGGAGCACCACGGAGGTCGAGTCGCCGGGCAGGCCCGAGGCGGCGTGGTAGCCGATGTTGGCGTCGATGTCCTCGCGGATGCGTTTGGTCAGCACGGCCCGCAGCTCGGGGCGCCTGGTGGACTCCAGCCTGAGCTCGAGCAGGGCCAGGTAGCCGGAGTTGAAGGCGGCGACCCGATCGACCAGCTCGTGCATGAGCTCGGCGTAGCGGGCTTGGTCCTGCACGCCTTCCCGGTGCCGGGCGATCGTGGCCTCGTCGGGCAGCAGCCGCTCGTAGATGCGTCCGCCGACCTGGGTGAACAGGTCGTCGCGGTTGGCGAAGTAGTTGGAGGCCGTGCCCGGGGGCACAGCCGCCTCCGCATCCACGGCCCGGAAGGTCAGCCCCCGCGCCCCCTCCCTGGCCAGCACCTCGATGGCCGCGTCGATCAGCGCCTGACGCCGCTCGGCATTTCTCCGCACTTGACACCACTCCATGTGTAGTACTACGTTCAAACCACTTCAGACAGAGTACTACAGCAGGAGTTGAACGGTATGCGGAAACTGGTCTACTACATCGGCGTCTCGCTCGACGGCTACATCGCGGGCCCGAACGCCGAGTTCGACTTCTATCCCGTGTCGGACCAGATGGCCGCCTGGATCAACGCCCGTTACCCCGAGACGCTCCCCACCCACATCCGCAAGCTCGTCGGCCTCGACGGCGTGCCCAACAAGGTCTTCGACACCCTGGTGATGGGCCGCGGCACCTACGAGCCGGCCCTCGACGTTCCCACCACCAGCCCGTACTCCCATCTGCGCCAGTACGTCGTCTCCAGCACGTTGACGATCGACGACCCCACGGTGCAGGTGGAGTCCGGCGATCCGATCGAGCTCGTCCAGCGGCTGAAGGCCGAGGACACCGGCATGGACATCTACCTCTGCGGCGGCGGCAAGCTCGCCGCCTCCCTGCTGCCGGAGATCGACGAGATCATCCTCAAGAGCTACCCGGTGGTGGCCGGCACGGGCATCCCCATGTTCTCCGGACAGTTCCGCCCCACCCTGTTCTCCCCCACCCGGCGCGAGTCCTTCGACAACGGCGCCCAGGTCACCTGGCTCACCAGGGCTTAGAACCACAAGGAGGAAGCATGCATATCAAACTCCCATCCTCGATCGACCAGCCCAAGCCCGACCGCCGGGCCGGATCGCCGCACCGGCACGAACTCCCCGCGCGCGACCTCAAGCCCACGGGCCGGTCCCATCCCTCCCGCCGCCCGACCGCCGCGCCTCGCCGCAGCGGCTATTGAGCGGGCCGGCACGGCATGGCCGAGATGCCTCAGCGGGGAGGTGTCACTCCGGAGGCTGTGCGGCTTCCGTCGAGATTCCGTGCACTCCGCGGTGAAACCTCTGCCCACCGGTTCGGCTTCCCCACGATCACACGTCTCGGCCCCCGCCCCGACCGATCGACCGAGGCGACGCACCGGGGACGGCGCCGAGGATGTCGCGGCAGTCGATCAGACCCAGATGGCGGGAGTCCTGCGAGCGGGCGTTGTCCCCGGCCACCGCGACATACCCGGCCGGCACCTGTGACACGTCCGGCAGTGCCGGGACGAGGCAGTCCGGCAGCAGGTCTCCGGCGACCGCGACGACCCGCTTGATCCGGTGCGGCAGCTGCTCGTCCGCCACCCGGAACACGATCACCTCGCCGCGCCGAGGGTCCCGGCGCAGCCGCCGGGCGAGCAGTCGCTGGCCGTCCCGCAGGGTGGGCGACATGCTGTTGCCCTGCACGATCACCCTGAACCACCCGATCATCGCACCCTCGCGTCCTGGTAGCCGCCGGCCTGGAGGCGGAACAGCCGGGCGTACTCGCCGTCCGCGTCCATCAGCTCGTCGTGACTGCCCTGCTCGGCGATCCGGCCGTCGACGAGCGTGGCGATCAGGTCCGCGCCACGCAGCGCGGACATCCGATGGGAGATCAGCAGCCGGGTACGGCCCTCCGCGTGCCGGCGCAGGGTGCTGTGCACACGGTGCTCACCCTCGGCATCCAGCCCCGAGGTCGGCTCGTCGAGCACGATCAGCTCGGCGTCGGCGCGCATCAGGCAGCGGGCCAGGGCTACCCGCTGCCACTGCCCGCCGGACAGCGTCACACCAGCCCGCTCGCCGTCGTCCGTGTGCGTCCTGGACAGCACGGTGTCGTAGCCGTTGGGCAGCGCCGCCACCGTGTCGTCGGCGCGAGCCGCCCGCGCGGCCGCGACGATCCGCGACCGGTCCTCGAGGTGCAGGACCTGCCCGATGCCGATGTTCTCGGCCGCGGTCAGGTCGTAGGTCATGAACTCCTGGAACACCACACCGATCCGTGCGCGCAGCGCCGCGACGTCCAGCTCGCGGATGTCCACGCCACCCCAGGTGATCGTGCCGCGCTGCGGGTCGTAGAACCGGCACAGGAGTTTCACCAGCGTGCTCTTGCCCGCGCCGTTGACGCCGACGAGTCCCACGGCGGCGCCGGCGGGGATGATCAGGTTCACCCCGCGCAGCACCCACGGACCGTCCTCGGCGTACCGGAACCAGACGTCCCGCAACTCGATGGTCGCCGGCGGAGGTGGCGTGCCCGTGCCGGCCGGCAGGTCGTCGCCGGTGTCGAGGACGTCGAGGTAGTGCCCGAACAGCCGCACCGCGCGGGCGGTCTCGCCGAGCTGGAGCACCACGGCGGAC
Source organism: Nonomuraea sp. NPDC050691 (assembly GCF_040654455.1). Classification (NCBI taxonomy): domain Bacteria; kingdom Bacillati; phylum Actinomycetota; class Actinomycetes; order Streptosporangiales; family Streptosporangiaceae; genus Nonomuraea; species Nonomuraea sp. NPDC050691. Next base: position 39,276 of record NZ_JBFAIA010000002.1, on the reverse strand, counting down.
AGCCCGGTCTGCGTGCCGGCCACCGCGCTGAGGAAGAGCACCAGGTCGCCGACCGACGAGCCGCCGGTGACGACGTTCGTGGCGACCACGACCGTGCCCACCCCGGTGACGGCGGCGCCGAGCAGCGCGAGCCCGCTCTGCACCAGCGCGCCCCGGCGTGACACGGACAGCCGTGCCTGCGAGACCGTCGCCAGCGAGTCGATCATCCTGGTGTGCAGCAGCGTGCCGAGGCCGAACAGCCGGATCTCCTTGGCGGCACGGACATCGGTGAGCAGGGCCCGGTAGAACAGGCGGCGCCGGTCGGTGGCCACCCACGCCTCCTCGGTGGCCACCTCGCGCCGCGCGGTCGCCAGCCTGGCGAGCACGGCGGTCAGCACTGACGCGAGGAGCAGCAGGGGCATCGGCGGCCACACCACCAGCAACGCACCCGCGAAGCTGGAGAGCAGTACCACTGAGCGGACCAGCTCCTGCGCGAACTGCGAGACCGTGCCGGGCGCTTCCTGCGCGGCCTGCTCGGCAAGCCGCAGCCGGTCGTGGAACGCGGGATCCTCGATGTGCCGCAGTCCCGGCAGGGCGGCGACCCGCTGGAACAGCCGGCTCTCCACGGTCAACGTGACCTGGTGCCGGACCACTTCGCCGAGGTGGCCGACGAGGTAGAGCAGTGCGATGGCGAGCCCGCCGGCGATCGCCGAGACGATGGCGAGGAACACCGCCCGGCCCGTGCTCGCCGTACCCGAAGTGAGCTCGTTGACCAGCAACATCGTCAGCCATGCCCCGGCCGCGGGCGCGACTCCCGCGAGCACGGTGAGCGCCAGGGTGACAGTGGCGGTCACCGGCGCGGACCGGAACGGCAGCGCGAGCGCCGCCAAGCCCGCACGGGTGGCCGATCGGGTCATGCCACCTTCACCGGGGCGCCGGCGGCGTCCGCGAAGTCGTCGAGCCGGGTGCCGGAGGCGGTCACCACGCCGCCGTGCGTGTGCAGCAGCGTCGGGAACGCGACGACCTCGAACGCGGTCAGCACGGGGTCGTCGACGTCGATGAGCGCGACCCGGCCGAGAGCACCGACCTTGGCGACCAGCCGCGCGGTGGCGTCGGGTTCTTGCGGGTCGCCCTGCACGATGGACACGAATCGGGCCGCCGGCGGGGCGCTGACGAGCGCGTCGGACAACATGCGGCACGGCCCGCAGCCGACCTGGAAGAACCCGACGTGGACCGGGCCGTCGAGGTCGGCCTCGGTGATCGCGGCGCCGTCGGTGTCGGTGACCGAGAACGGGCGGACCACCGTGCCGGGTTTCGGCAGATGCGGGTTGCGGGCGGGGGCGCCGCCGTGCTGCTGCAGCTCACGGATCCTGGAGACCAGCGCGAACGTGAACAGCAGGTGCACCGCGACCACGACGGCGAGCAGGACGACGGCGGTGGTGAGCAGGATCAACGGTTCCTCCCTGCGGGAACGAGGAGGAACGCGACGTCCTCCCAGCGGGTCGTGAGCAAACCGAGAAACGCTCCGGTGACCAGGGCGACCAGCATGGCCGGGGCGGACGTGGGCGCGCCACCGGCGAGCGCCCCGACCACGGCGACGGCGACCAGCAGGCCGTTGCGGACGAGGTGCTGGGGGCCGAGCAGGCCGCCGCCCGCGCCGAAGCACTGGCAGCGTACGGACTGCCTGGCGAGGACCGCACGGGCGATGCCGGCGCAGAACACGATGAGGAGCACGGCTGCGAGGGCGTAGCCGGCGAGCCGCGTGCCGGGAACGGCGAGCAGCACCACGGCGGCGGCCTCACCCGCGACGACCGCGACGGCGGCCGGACCGGCGGGCAGCCACCGTGGCCCGATCGCCGCGACCGAGTCGCGGAACTCGGCGAACCCCTGCCGAGAACGCGCCTTCCCCACGACCGCCGCGAAGAAGACGACGGCGAGCAGCACACGGGCGAACAGGTCGAGCACGGCGGCCTCCGGGGCGGATACGGTGGCTGGCGGGGGCACGAGGTGGCGTCCCCGCCAGCCGCTCCGGTCAATGTGTGATCAGCAGGTGGTGACCTTGGAGGAGCAGATGCCGTAGCAGTTGAAGCGGTAACCCCTCTTACAACACGCGCCGTGCTCCGGCACGCATGCACCGGCTTCCACCTTCGGCAGTACCATCCCGACGAGCCGCTCACCCGCTTGCTGCACGAGTCGCTTCATTCCAGCTCCTTCCGTGACGAATAACGCGGACGCCGCCCAGAAGAGCAGTGATCCCGACGCCACGGCCACGGCAAGTACCGCATAGTCCGCTTTGGCCAGAACGCCGCACTATCGCCTTCTCTGGCGGGCATCGACAAAGCTGCCCGGAATTTGATCAAGAGTCAAGATCTTGACAGAAGGAAGTTCCGGGGCCTGGTCGGCCACGCACCGGGCCAGAGGAGACGACGACCGAACTGTCGTACCTGTGCCGGATCACCAGAATCCACGTGGATACTGGCGGCTATGGTCATCGTCGAAGTCGTCCTGGAGACCTACGACGCGGTCGACTTCACGGCCTGGCCGATCTCGGAGCCGTCGAGCGACCGCCTTCTCGCCCTCTCCGGCCGGATGTCTCCCGCCGACGTCGGGACGGCCATGGCGGTCGTCTTCAGCTACAACGGCATCCCCGTCACCCACGCCGCCGACCTGACCGAGGCACGTCTGGAGCAGCATCTCGACGAAGCGAAGAGGCTGATCGCTCCGGGCGGCCTGCGCCTCCGCGACACCGCGACCAACGTCGACGTCTCGCCCGGTTGCTGCTGCGGCTTGGAGAACTGGCGGGACTGGTGGAACGTGGCTCGCGGGCAAGGAGCTTGGCTCGGCCACGACCCCACGCCACACATCACACATGTGGGTCACGTCATCCAGCTCCGGCAGCACGGTGAGAACTCTCCGTCCATCGAGATCACTCGCGGCGAGCTCTCCAGCCTGCTCACCACAGCCCAACGGCACCTCTCCGGGTTCCTCGACCTTGCCGGGCACTGGGCGGCGACCACTACTCCGGGGCCGGCCGAGCGGCTCGTCTCAGCCCTCGACCGGCACCTCGAAATCACTGAAGCCTTTACATCCTCAGGCGGCCTCGCGACGCGGTGATGCTGAACGCTCCTCAACAAGGCGGCATGTTGTGCCACCATGATCGCGGCGTTCCACGAAGGAGGCTGCTTGGTCGTTTTCGCCTGTGCGGGGTGCGGCGCCGTGATGACCGCGCGGGTGGCGCGGGTGGCGCTTCCCGACCACTCTGGCCAGACGTACGGCCACGGTCTGCTCCCCGGTCTTCTGGAGCCAGGAACGTACGTGGTGGACCCTGGGGACGGCCGGCCTTGGGAACCAGTGAAGCCCGAGCCGGAGGAGCATGGCGTCCGACTGCTGACGTACTGCATCTCGGGCCCCCCGAGCAGGATCGGGATCGCGCCGGGCGATGTCCGCGGAACCGTCTTCATCCCGGAGCGGTTAGGCGGGTGCTGTTGCGGCTGGGACGGCCAGTACGGTCCCAACCTGGCGTGCGCGAGGTGCGGCTGTCCGGTGGCGACTCGCGTCGACGACTGCGGGTTCTGGCAGGTGGTGTGGCTGGAGCCGGAAGCCGTGCGTCCTGTCGCCGTCGATGGCCCCGTCCAGCGGGTGATCGACTGGGCTGAGCTGCCGAGCACGCCGCCCGTTGATCCGCTTGGCTTCTGGAGTCCCTTGTGGGAGGCCGCCGTCGCGGTGGCACTGGCGCACCTGCTGGCAGTCTCGGATGGTAGGCGGGTGTCCGTCCCTGAGGGGGCTGTCGCAGAGGTGTTCCGCCGGGCGATCGACAGTCTGCTCCCTCCGGGGCCACCGGAACGCCACCTCGTCCTGGCCGGGCCCGGTCTGTCTGCCGCGATCACGGACATCGCCCTGGTGCCGCGACATCCGCAGACCGGTGAGGTATGGCCTTGCGACGCGCCAGCGGTGGTGCCGCTGGCCGCGGACGTGTGGACGTACATGGCGTTCCACGATGGTCGGCGGCTCGTGCCGGCGGCGTACGCGATGCCTGCCGTCGTCCGCCGTGATGATCCGCCCCCGCTGCTGCCGCACAGTCTCTTCCGTCCCGACGGGCGAATCTTCCTCAGCACGCTGGAACGGCTGGCGGCGGTTCGGCAGCCGTGGTTGCGCCGCCTCTATGACGGGGTGAAAGAGCGCCCCTACATGGACCCCTTCTCGTAGACGCGCGATCAGCACAAGGAGTGCCTGCCGGCCTGGGTTGAGACGCCGCCATGGGGGTCTTCTTCGCCCGTTCGCGCCGTCATGGGGTCAGCCTGCGGAGTTGAAGCCGTCCCTGGCCGTCGGCGGCAAGGAGGTAGCGTGTGCCCGCGGCGGAGACCGACATGCTGCCTTGTTGCTCGAAGGTCCCGGTGAGTGGCTTCCTGGTGGTCAGGTCCCACCACTGGGTGGTGCTGCCGGACAAGGGCCAGCGCTCGCTCCTGGCGAGCGCGATCACGTGGCCGCCCGCCACAGCGACGCCGCCGAGCTCCACGCTGCCCCTCTTGCCGTGCCGGGGCTTGATCGGCGATTCCAGGTCCTCGCCGGTCTCCGGATCGAGAATGTCGATCGTCGGGCCGGCTTGCGTCGTGACGACCGCCACGCGGCAGTTGAGCCGGCCGACGTATCCGATCTTCCGCCGTTCATGGTCCGTGGCGGGCACGGCGAAGGCGGATACCCGCCGTCCGGCGAGCACGTCCCAGATCTCCACGGCCCCGGGTCGCGCGCTGCCGGCACGACCGGCGTTGTAGGCGGTGACGTAGGGCCGCCCGTCGATCTCCGCCACCAGCGCGTCCGTCACCCAGCCCTCGATCTCCTTCGGACGGCCGGGGTCGAGGTCGAAGGAGGTGGTGAGCCGCATGGTACGCAGATCCCAGGCCAGGACGATCAGCCTGCCGCCGCGGTATGCGACGGACACGGCGAGAGGTCCCGAGGTCGCCAGGGCCAGGACCTCGTCCACGTCGGCCGGTTCGCGTGGGTCGGGGTCGGCGGACAGGTGAGGCTGGGGAAGGGCGCCGAGCGACTCGCCGGTCCGCAGGTTCCACACCTGGTAGATCGCCGGGCCGGACGCGGTCACTGCCACCGGCGTGCCGCCCAGATCGGCCGTCGCCAGAGAGCTGGATTCGTTCTCGGTGCGCACGACTTGTCGGGGGCGCCGCGTGACCGGGTCCCACATGCGCAAGATCCCGTTCGCCTCACTCGTGACCAACGCTGGACGGCCGTCCATCCTGGTGAAGGCGGCGGCCTGTACGTCGGGCACGCCCGGGGTCGGCGCGCCGATCTGCCGGCGCGTGCGCAGGTCCCACAGCCTGACGGTGTTGTCCCCGCCGCCGCTGAGCAGCACGGGCGTGCCGCCGAGCGTCCCCGCGGCCAGCGCGGTGACCGGGCCTTGATGACCAGTCAGTTCGCCGTCCTCCCCGGCTGACAGGGCGCGTAGCAGGACCTTGCCGGGGGCGGACAGCCGGTCCTCCTCGGAGTTCGCGCCGATGGCGAGCACCGGACGGCCCGCCACCTGGGCGAGCGTCGAGGTCGTCAAGCGGTACTCCTTCCGCTCACCGTCGTCGGAGGGGACCACCCGCTGTGCTTTCCGGGTGGCCAGATCCCAGCGGTGCACGCCCAGCCAGGAGTACGCGAGCAGGGAATCCCTCCCGCCGATCTTCGCGATCTTCATCCACCAAGGGACGACCGCCTCCTCCCCGGTGAACATCTCCTTGCCGACGGCGTGTCCTGTGCCGAGATCCCAGACGGACATGGTCGCGTCGTCACCGTCGGTGGAGGTGATCAGCACCTGCTTCCCGCCCGACCGGCCCGTGGCCATGCCGGCCGTGTGGCGGATGCGCGGCAGTGTACGTAACAGGGCCCGGGTCGCCGGGTTCCAGATGCGGACAGCGTCGTCGTCGGCGCTGAACAGGGCCCGGGCGCCGCGATAGTCGCCCTGGGCGAAGACGGTGCCCGGCTTGAAGCGCTGAACGATCGCGCGGGTCGTCAGATCCCACAGACGGGCGCCGTACTCCCCCTTGGTGAGCACGCCGGGCCTGCCACCGAGATCGACGAAGGTGGCGGCGGTGCCGTCCAGCGGCGAGGCGGCGGGCCGCAGGGCGGGCAGCGACCAGAACCGCACCTTGCCCTCGGCGCCCGCGGAGATCGCTATGGGCTTCCCGTGGAGCCGTCCGAAGTCCACGGTGTTGACGTCGGTGTGACCGCCCTCCCCCACCTCCCGAGGCTCGGAGATCGTGAGCGGCCGCGCCTTCTTCTTCCGGCAGGTGGACGGTGCGGCCCACGGTGGGGCGGCCGTGACGGATGGCGGCGCGCTCGCGGTGGTTGGCGGGACGCCGGTGGACGCCGGCCGAACGCCCGCGGCCCCCTCGGCGCAGGCGGCGAGAACGAGGATCGCGGCAGTGGCGACCGCCACGCGACACCTGATCACCTGGCTACCATAATCGCCGCGCGCTCGCCGCACTCCTGGCACTTGTCCTGATCGTTGTGGGCTACGGCGCCTGGTACGGCAGCGAGCAGGCCGTCGGGGTCGTCCATCCCGGCACCAGCAACACCATGGTGCTGGCCTCCCAGCCTGGAGCGGTAACCCTCACGGAGACCCCCGACACTCGCAAACCGGGCATCTACTGGCTGGAGTGGACCGGGGCGTTCACCATGCTCGGCCCGATCACCGCCCGCCGGGACGGCCGGGTGACCCGCACGGTGCTGCGCGGCCCGCTCCCCTCGATAGGGACTCACCTACCGCAACGACGAAGGCGCCCCGCGCTCGCCCGACGGGCTGCTGCACCTGGGCGTCAGCGAATGGCGCGACCTGGAGGACGCCGTGCGCGCGGCCCAGCTCCGCGGGGCACGGCGTGCCATCCTGTACGGCACGTCCATGGGAGGAGCGATTGTCGGCCAGTTCCTGACGCATCCGGCACCCGCCGAAGGTGCGCCCGCCCCCGCTGCTCCTCCACACGGTCAACGATCCCGACCATCCGATACGTGAGGTTCGTGACCTGGCCGCCGTGGGCGCCCGGCTCGGCTGGGACGTCCGGCTGGAGGAGTTCCCGCACGGCGGGCACACTGAGGCGTGGAACACCGACCGGCCCCGCTATGACCGGCTGGTCCGCGCCTTCCGCTCCGAGGTGGTCGCCCTCCACTTGCAGGCGGCAAAACCACACCAATCGGCGGACACGGGATCGTAGGGACCGATCGCCCAGCGCGACTCGACAGGTCATACATCGAGGACCGCTTTTCCGGCGACGCGGCGGGCGAGCAGCGCATTGGCGGCCTCCATCGCCGTGTTCCATGGCCCACGCCAGCCGACCTGCGCGACCAGTTCGCCCGTCGCCAGCAGTTCGACCAGGCGAGCGAGGTCGTCGCCGAACGGCGTGGTCACGTTGAAGTTCTCGATCCTCCCCCGCGCCGATCGCGTGCCCGCGAGCTCGAAGTCGATGCTCGTGCTCTCGCGGGCCGCCCGTCCGATGGCCATCGCCACGCCGTCGTCCTCCAGCCGATAGAACGCCTGCGCCAGCTGCCGCCCGCCCACGTTGTCCAGCACGCCGTACACGCGGCCCTCCAGGTTCTCCGGACCGATCACGACCTCGGCGGCGCCCAGTTCGCGCAGGCCCTGCGCGCGGGCGGGGCTGCCGGCGGACGCGACGACATGGGCTCCCGCACGGGCGGCGAGCTGTACGGCGAAGCGGCCGACGCCGCCGGACGCCCCGGTGACCAGGACGCGGCGGCCCGCCACAGGGCCGAGCCGGCGGACCGCCTGCAGCGCCGTGACCCCGGCGACCGGCAGTGCGCTCGCCTGCCCCAGGTCGACACCCTCCGGAACGACGGCCAGCTCGGCGGTGTCCACGGCGCGCAGCTCCGCCCAGGCCCCCGACCAGCCAAACGTGACCACGCGGGCGCCGACGGCAGGACCTGAGCCGTCGGCGGCGGCCTGGACGACCACTCCGGCGGCGTCCCAACCCGGGACGTACCCGGGCCGGATGTCCGCGCTTCTGAAAGCGATCTCGCCGAAGTTGAGCGAGAATGCCGCAACCTGGACCAGCGCCTGTGAGGGCGTGGGCACCGGGTCGGGCACGACCGCGAAGGAAAGGTCCGGGTTGAAGGTCAGGGCTCGCATCGTTACTCCTCCATGAGTGCGTTACGGGTACGACCCTGACGCGACGCGCGCACGATCGGCTGGGGGTCAGCGCATGGTCGACGTCCCTCCGAGCGCCGCTCGGACGGCGGCGGCGATCCGGTCGACGTCGCCGCGTTCTGCGGCCGGCAGGGGCGCGCCCACCGACTCCCTGAGCGCGGCCGCCTCATCCAGCAGGGCCGCCGCCTCCTCGTAGGCGCCCTCAGCCGCCGCGACCCCGGCCAGCCCTTCCTGTGCCAGTGCGATGGCGCGAGGATCGCCGGCTTCGCGAGCCGTGGCGAGGCCCTCCAGGTGCAACGACCTGGCCGTGGCAGGGGCGCCGCGCTGTTCGGCGATGAAGCCGAGTTCGGCCAGCAGGAGCGTCAGGCCGTAGAACGGCACGCCATAGTCGGCTTCCAGGCGGCGGTTCCAGGCCAGCGACTGTTGGAAGAGCCGCTCCGCGGTGTCGAGGTCGCCGGCGCGGCGGGCCACGAGGCCGAGGCCGACCCGGGCGAACTCCTCGGCGAAGTCATTGGACTGCTCGACTGCCAGGCGCATCCCCCGCTCGTGCAGTTCCCGGGCCTCGTCCAGGTCCCCGGTCAGCAGGGCGAGCCGTCCGAGGCTGGACAGCCGGTAGGACGCGTCGGTCCACAGCCTCAGGTCCTCGGCGATGCGCAGGCCCTCGTGGTGCAGGCGGGCGGCCCGCTCATAGTCGCCGGTGACCTCGGCGAGATAGCCGAGCATGTCGGACGCCTGCAACTGTCCCCAGCCGTCGCCGAGGTCACCGAAGATCTCCAGGCTCTGCGTGCCTGACCGCTCGGCGAAGGCGTGGTCACCCTGGAACATCGCCTGCTTGGCGCGACCGGCCAGCGCCGCCGCCTCGCCCCAGCGGTCGCCGGCGGCGCGAAACCCGGCGAGCGCCTCCGTCAGCAGGCCCTCGGCGGTGGCGGCGTCCCCGAAGCTCAGATGCGCCAGTGCCAGGAACCAGCGCGACCGCGCGTCGCGGGCGTCCAGCGCCTGCGCCGCGGCACGGCTGCGCAGCAGCAGGTCGGCGCCGTCGCCGGTCAGCATCGCGAACCCGGCCTCCCACGCAGCCGTCCTGGGGGACTCCACGCCGGGCAGCGCCATGGCCGCGGCGATGAAGGCACGGCCCTCGCGGTGTCTGCCGCGCAGGTACCAGTACCACGCCAGGGCGTCGACCAGGCGTAGTGCGAGCGCGGGGTCGGTGGTGTGCTCGAGCGTGGCCCGCAGGTTGGGCGCCTCGGCGTCCAGGCGCTCCAGCCATTGGCGCTGAGCGGGACCGTGAAGGTGCGGGCCGGCCCGTTCGGCCAGCTCGGTGTAGTAGAGGTCGCGGCGCTGGAAGACCGGGTCGTCGTCGGGGAGCCGTTCCAGACAGTAGGCGGCGATCGACTCCAGCAGCCGGTAGCGGATCCCGTCGGAGGACTCGACCATCGACCTGGCCACCAGCTGGTCCACCAGGTCGGCGACGTCCAGTCCAGGGTCCAGTCCGGAGCCCGCGCACACCACCTCGGCCGCCTCCAGCGTGGAGCCTGCCGGGTGGACGGCCAGCCGGAGCAGTATCAGCCGCTGTTGCTCGGTGAGCTGCTCCCAGCTCCAGTCGATCATCGCGCGCAGGGTCTGCTGGCGGGCGGGCCGTCCCCGGCCCGAGACTGTGAGCAGGTGGAAGCGGTCGTCCAGCCGGTCGGCCACGCCGCGCACCCCCAGCGCGCGTACCCGGGCAGCGGCAAGTTCCAGCGCCAGCGGCAGGCCGTCCAGCCTCCTGCAGATCGCCGCCACTGAGGGCGCGCTGACCTCGTCCAGCACGAACCCGGGCGCGGTGGCCGCGGCACGGGCCACGAACAGCCGCACGGAGGCGGCCCGCGCCGGATCCGCTCCGGGCACCGGAAGTTCGAGCGGCGGTACCACGTACAGCGTCTCCCCGGGGAGCGCCAGCGGCTCCTGGCTCGTGGTCAGCACGCGCAGGTCCGGGGCAGTCCGCAGGAGCAGGTCCACCAGCTCGGCGACCGGTTCGATCACGTGCTCGCAGTTGTCCAGCACCAGCAGCAGCCGCCGGCCGCGCAAGGCATCGGCGAGGCGCTGCGCCAGCCCGGCCGGGCGCACGCCGGGACGCGACCCGGTCGCCGTGTCGTCGCGGACGTCCAGCTCCGCGGCCACCACCTCGGCCACGGTCGCCGTCTCACCCGAGGTGCCCGCCAGCTCGACCAGCCACACCCCGTCGGGAAAGTCGCCGGCGGCGAGGCCGGCGACCGCCAGAGCGAGTCTGGTCTTGCCGACACCGCCCGGACCGGTCAACGTGACCAGGCGCGCCGAACCGAGCAGCGCACCGACCTCGGCCATGGCCTGCTCGCGGCCGATCAGCCCGGTCAGGGGGGCGGGGAGGTTCGTACGCGGGCGCGCCGGCGCGAGCGAAGGATCCTGGCGCAGCATCGCCTGGTGCAGGGCGGCCACTTCGGGGCCGGGGTCCAAGCCCAGCTCGTCGGCCAGCCGGTGCCGCAGGTCGTCGTACCCGGCCAGCGCCTCCGCCTGCCGTCCCGACCGGTAGAGCGCGCGCAGGTGGGCGGCGCGCAGGCGTTCGCGCAGCGGGTGGGCGGCCACCAGCTCGCCCAGCTCGTCGGTCACCAGGCTGTGCTCGCCCAGCTCCAGCCGTACCTCCGCCTGCTCCTCCATCGCGGTCAGGCGCTGTTCCTCCAGCCGGGTGGCAGCGGCACGGACGAACTCCTCGTCACCGAAGTCGGCGAAGGCGGGACCGCGCCACAGCGCCAGCGCATCCCTCAGCAGCCCCGCCTTCGCCCGCGGATCGCCGGCGGCGCGGGCCCGGTCGAGCAGCGCGACGAAACGAGCGGCGTCCACGTCGACGGCGCGCAGGACGTAGCCCCGCGCCTGGAAGGTCACCAGCTCGCGCCCTCCCGGCTCCCCCAGTTCCAGGGCTCGGCGCAACTGGGACACCTTGGTCTGCAGCGTGTTGACGGGGTTGCCCGGTGGGTTGTCCCCCCACAGGTCCTCGGCCAAGCGGTCGGCCGACACCGGACGCCCCTCGTGAGCCAGCAGGTCGGCGAGCAGTGCCCGGACCTTCACCTCGGGAATACGCACGGGCCGCCCGTCGTCGGTCCATACGCAAAGGGGGCCGAGCACACCGAATCGCACCTGGTCACCGTACCCGCAGCGAACCCCCAGCCGATCGTGCGCGCCCCCGTCCACAGTGGTTCTCGAAACAGACGGCACGACGAACGAGGAGCACCACCATGACCGTGAACCGTGAGATCCAGCTGGCCGCCCGCCCCGTCGGTGAGCCCGGCACGGAGAACTTCGCGCTGGTCACCACCACACTGCCCGATCTGGCCGAGGGCCAGGTGCTGGTCCGTAACACGTGGATGTCGGTCGACCCCTACATGCGCGAGCGCATGCACGACGCCGAGTCCTACCTGCCGCCGTTCCAGCTCGGCGCACCTCTGGACGGCTCGGCGATCGGCGAGGTCGTGGCCTCGCGCTCGGACGACATCCCGGTGGGCGCGACCGTCGTGCACTTCATGGGCTGGCGCGAGTACGCCGCGGTGGACGCCGCGGCCGCGACCGTCGCCGACCTCTCCTTGGCCCCCGCCGAGGCATGGCTCGGCGTGCTGGGCACCACCGGGCTGACCGCCTACGCGGCCCTGACCCACGTGGCCCCCGTCCGGGAGGGCGATGTGGTCCTCGTCTCGGCGGCGGCCGGGGCGGTGGGCAGCGTCGCCGGGCAGCTCGCCCGCAAGCTCGGGGCCTCCCGCGTGATCGGTTCCGCAGGCGGGACGCTGAAGACGAAGAAGCTCGTGCAGGACTTCGGCTACGACGCCGCGATCGACTACCGTGCCGGTTCGGTCGCCGAACAACTGGCCGAGGCCGCCCCCGACGGCATCGACGTCTACGTCGACCACGTCGGCGGCGACCACCTGGTGGCGGCCATCGACGCGCTGCGCCACGGCGGCAGGATCGCGATGGTAGGAGCGATCAGCTCCTACAACGCCACCGAGCCGGTCCCCGGCCCGAGCAACCTGTTCACCCTGGCCGCCAAGGACGCCACCCTGCGCGGCATGCTGATCAACTCCTACTTCCACCTGTTCCCGGAATGGATCGCGAAGGCGGCCGGTTGGCTGGCCGACGGCTCCTTGCACACCGAGGTGACCGTGGCCGAGGGCATCGAGCGGGCGCCCTCAGCCTTTCTGGACATGATGCGCGGCGGCAACGTCGGCAAGATGCTCGTGCGGCTCTGAGACTCGTCACGCCAGAAGGTGTTCGTTGTCACCGTCGCCGACACGGGAGACTGGCCAGGGTCCGGACCGAGCATCTGCGCCGCCTGGACTCCGGCGCGATCGTGGTCAACGTCCCCGGCACCGAGCGGTTGATCGTCTGCCGCTCCACCTTCGGACGCCTCGAACGTGCGACGGTCGTTCCGCAAGACCACCAAGAGCGCGGCAATCGGAACCGGCTGGTCACCCCGCGAACTGCGTCACTCGTCCGTCTCCATCATGAGTTGGATGCCCAGACCATGAACACCATCTTCGGCGACAGCCGACACGGGGAGAGAGTCCGAGTGAGATGGCTCCCCGATTGGCTCCCATCGACTTCCAGCCACGGGAAAAGGGCCTCAGGATTACTCCAAACGCCCTTCTCACCTGCATCTTCCTGGTGGGGCGTTCACAAGTAGGTCTGGCCTGGGTCGCTGAGGGTATCGCGAAGATCGCTTCCCGCGGCCTATCCAGCGAGGGCCCTGGACGGGCGGGTATGGCTCACGGGAGCCGGGGGCCGTCACCTGCCACTGCCTCTTTCAGAGCCCGGAAGGAGATCCGGGCGGTGGGCGTGGATCTGGCCTGCAACGGGCAGCCCGACCAGCAGCGGGCCACCGTCACTTGACGGCTCCTCCAGTGATGCCGGAGATGATCCGTCTTTGGGCGATGACGAAGACGACGACCAGCGGCAGGCTCATGAGCACGACGTAGGCGAAGACGAGGTTCCAGTTGTTCTGATACAGGTTGCTGCTCGCCACCGAGTACAGGTTCAGCGGGAGCGTCGAGTACGTTCCGCCGCCGAGCACGAAGAAGGCGTAGAAGACGTCATTCCAGATGTAGAGGCAGATGAAGATCGTGGCGGTCGCGATGACCGGGCGCAGCAGCGGCAGCACGACCTTGATGAAGATGCCGAGCGGCCGTGCGCCGTCCATGCGGGCCGCTTCCTCCACCTCGACCGGTATGGTCCGCACGAAACCGGTGACGAAGAAGATCACCAGGGACATGTACATCCCCATGTAGACCAGCATCATCCCGATCGGCGTGCTGGCCAGGTGGAGTTGCCGTAGCAGCAGCACGATCGTGACGACGGCGGGCGGCAGGATGATCCCGCTGATCGCGGCCGCGTAGAGCACGGCCATGGCGCGCCCCGCCCGCCGGGCGAGCACCCAGGACGCCAGCGAGCCGAAGATCAGTACCCCGGCCACGGACGGCACCATCACCAGCAGGCTGCCGAACAGCCCCCACAGCACGCGGCCCTGCGTGAACGCCTGGGAGTAGTTCTCCCACAGGTGCCACACCCGCGGGAGCGACAGGTCGGGCAGGTTCGCCTCACCCTGCGACTTGGCCGAGGTCACCAGGGCCAGCCACAGCGGGATCCCGATGACCACGGCGGACAGGACGAGGACGACGGCCGGGTGGACGAAGCGAGAGATCCTCACAGGACGCGCTCCCTCTTGCGCAGGTATCCGATGACGGGGAAGGCCAGCAGGGTGACCAGGAGGAGGAGCGCGAGGCTCATCGTGGTCGCCTGGGCGAACAGGCCGTTGCCGTAGACGCGGAAGATGTAGATGTCGAGCACCTCGGTCTGCTGGGCGGGCCCTCCCCCGGTGGTGGCCAGGATCGTGTCGAACCCGTTGAAGGAGCCCAGCAGCGCGGTCGCGACGTTGAAGGTCACGGCGGGGGCGATCAGCGGGAACCTGACCGACCGGAAGGTCCTCCACCTGCCGGCCCCGTCGATCCTGGCCGCCTCCAGCACGTCGGCGGGGATCGTCTTGAGACCGGCGAGGAAGATCACCATCGCCAGCCCCATCCACTTCCAGGAGTTCACGAAGGCCACCGTCACCACCGTCCAGGTGGTACTGCCGAGCCACGGGATCGTCACGTCCTGGCCGGCGAGCGCGCCGAGGAAGCCGTTGACCGGACCGTCGGGCTTGAGGAGCGCCTGGAAGGTGTACCCCACCGCCAAAGCCGACATCAGCACCGGGATGAAGAAGACGACCCTGGCGAACCGGTTGATCCGGGTGTCGCGCTCCAGCAGCAGGGCGAGCCCGAGCCCGAACCCGGTCTGCATGATCGCGACCAGGAAGGCATAGACGATGGTGATCCGCAGCGACGACAGCAGGGCGCCGTTGGACAGCACGGCCTCGACGTTCGCCAGCCCTACAGGGCGGATGTCGTTGTGGAAGGCCGACCAGTCGGTGAACGCATAGACGAAGTTGAATACCGTCGGCAGGAAGAAGAAGACGGCCAGCACGACGAACGCCGGGGCCAGGAACCAGCTCGGGTACAGCACCGCTTGCCGCGGCGGCCGATCGGTCGAGAGAGAGGAGATCATACGGCCGTCAGAAGCCCTTGATCCCAAGCGCCTGCGCGAGCTGGGCGAACTGGGACTGCGTCGTGGAGGTCACCTGTTCGGGGGTCATGGTCCCGTTGACCATGTTCGCCAGGTTCACGTAGAAGTCCGGATTCACCGCCGCGTTCTGCTGCATCGAACCGGCCGCGTCGTCCAGCGCGGCCGTGGCCTGCTTCACGACCTCCGGCACCCCGTCAGGAGCCGGTACGGCGGGCTCGATCGACACGGTGCCCGCCGACTTCACGTACTCGGGGTAGTAGGTCTCCAGCCAGAACCGCAGGAACTGCCGGGCGCCCGCCTCCCGCTTGGCATCTCCGGTCTTGAAGGCGACCAGCGCGTTGTCGCCGCCGGGCACCGACGTGGCGAGGTTGCCGTCCTTGGAGATGGGGAACCAGCCGATCTCCCGGTCTATGGTCGCCGTGTCCGCCGTCGACTGCATCAGCGACGCGAACGAGGTGAGCTGCAGCACCATCGCCGCCTTGCCCTTGAGCAGGGCCGGGCCCGACTCGGTGTACTTGGAGGTCTTGTCGTCCTTGTTGAACAGACCCTGCTTCACCATGTCCTGGAACTGCTCGACGGCGCCGAGGATCGTCGGATCGGTGAACTTCTCCTTGTTCTGGCTGACCCGCTCCCACAGGCCGCTCTTCGACGCCTCGGCCAGCAGGACCTGCGGCCACCACTGGGTCGGCCACTGATCGCCGGCGGCGCCGAAGAACGGCGCCACCCCCGCCGCCTTGATCTTCTGAGCGTCGGCGAGCAACTCCTGGAAGTTCGTCGGCGGGTCCGTGATGCCCGCCTTCTGGAACACGGCCTTGTTGTAGAAGATCCCGAGGACCGAGGGGACGTTGACGAAGGCCGCGTAGTGGCGGCCGTCGACCAGGCCCAGTTTCTGGATGGCCGGCGTCTGCTTGGCCAGCCATGGCGCGCCGTCCAGGCTCTGCAGGTCGGTGGCGGGCTTGAGGAGCGCGAGCATGCTGCCGGTCGGCTGCCAGGTGGCCAGATCCGGCTTGGCGCCCGTGGCCAGCTTGGTCGGCGCGTTGGTCTCGTAGACGTCGGGAATGACGACCTTGTTGACCTTCGCTCCGGTCTTGGCCTCGAACGCCTTGATGACGTTGTCGGCCATCGAGGCGGTCTGCGTCGACATCCACAGGGTGAGCGTCACCCCCTGCAGGGACGCGCCCGGGTCGGGCCACGCGGTCGCTGCGGCTGGAGCGGAGGACGTCTCGGGGTTGCCCGCAGAACAGCCGGCCAGCAGCAGCGCGCCGCACATGGCGGCAGCCGTACGGGAAAGGCCTCGCGTCTTCATGATTCTCCTCGGTTGGGGGGTGTGAGCGTTAACACTAGAAGGGTTTCAATCTGTCGGCTGAAGGCGGAGCAGGCGTGCGGTCGGTCCGGGTACGGCGGGGCGGAGCGTGAGCCGCGCGGCGGGGGCCTCCCACCGGTGCTGCCAGCTGGGCAGTGCAGCCGGGTATTCGGTCTCCACGCGGAGGCCGCGCCCGCGCAGGCCGGGCAGGTCGAGCTGGATGTCGTGCGGCCCGCCGTCTCGCTGCCACACGGCCAGGAGCATCGTCTCGCCGGTGCGCAGGCCCAGCGCGATCACGTCGTCGGACCAGGTGGGCAGCCCCAGCGGCCAGAACGGCTCGGCCGCGGCGATCTCGGCCCTGGTCCGCTTGTGCACTGCCACCCCGTCCGCGACGAGCTCGCGCTCGGCGGGGCTCATCCCGTCGAGGTGACCGGAAAGGTAGAGCCGCCCCGCCAGGCCGTTGATCATGGTGAAGGCCGCCTCCTCCGCGGGCATCCCGGGCTGCGGGTAGGCCCAGTTGCCCGCCTGCTCGGGGAGCACCGAGGCGGGCGCGGAGGCCGCGATGGCGGCGTAGAGGCGAAAATCCTGCTGATCCGAGGTCGACTGCAGCTGGAGGCGGGACAGCAGGGCGTAGTCGGCCCGCATCGCGCCCGAGGCGCAGTTCTCGAAGATCACCTCCGGGTGCCGGTCGAGCAGGTCGTCGAGCCATTCCAGATGGGCGCGGTTGAGCGCGAGCAGTCCCTCGCCCGGCTGGAGCGCGTCCCTGTCGGTGCCCGGTCCCGGGGTGACGTTGTAGTCGAGCTTGAAGTATCCGGTTCCGTAGCCGTGTACCAGCCGGTCGATCACCTCGTCGAGGTGCTTCCTGGCCGAGGGGTGGCGCAAGTCGAGGAAGTACCTGCCGTGCTCGACGACGCGCTCGCCGTTCCGGCTCAGAAACGCCTCGTCGGGCAGCAGCGCGGCGACCGGGCTGCGCACGCCGACGACCTCCGGCTCCAGCCACAGGCCGGGGCGCATGCCCCTGGCCCTGACGTGGTCGAAGACCCGGGCGAGCCCGCCGTCGGGGAAGCGGCCGGTCGAGGAGCGCCACTCACCGACGCTGTCCCACCAGTGCCCGCCGTCGTCGTACCAGCCCGCGTCGACGCAGAAGTACTCCGCGCCCGCCTCGGCGGCGGCGTCGACGAGCGGCAGCAGGCGCTCGGTGGTCGGGTCGCCCATCAGGGTGTTCATGTAGTCGTTGAAGACGACTGGCAGCGCGTCCCCCGCGGAATGCGCGCGGCGGATCGCCCTGCGCTGCCGGGTGAGGGCGGCCAGCGCTCCCTGGTGGCCCTCGTCGGACACGGCGACGGACACGGGAACGGTGACGAACCGCTCCCCCGGGGCCAGACGGGTGCTCCACTGGTGGTCGAGGTCGGTGGGACCGCTCAGCACGAGGGCGACGGCGTTCACCCCGCCGCGGCGGCGGTCCACTTCCCAGCGCCAGGCGCCGTTGTGCTCGATCTGCCAGCCCCAGGCCCGGCCGGTGCGGGCGTCGGCCAGGACGCCGGTCGGCAGGTACTCGCCCGAGGACCAGGTGCTCTTGCTCACCGTGACGAGCGCGCCCCGACCGTCGTGCCCGTGCAGTTCACCGTTGATGTCCGCCAGCCCGTCAGGACCGGACAACGGGATGCCCGCCCACCTGCCCTCGGCGCACCAGTCAGTCCGCGCCCGCCACAGGACCGGGTCGCCGTCGTCCGGCGTCTCGGCCAGCGCGCCGGAGGCGAAGGACGAGACCATCTGCAGCACGCGGGGAACCGGCCCGGTGTTGGTGACCTCGGTCCAGGTCTGGACGGCCGGGACGTCCGTCCTGGCGCGGAAGACGCTGGTGGCCTCCAGCCCGGTCATCTCGTCACGCTGCCTCACGCGCAGCTCGCGCCAGTCGCCGTCCGCACGCTCGACGGCGTCCGCGAAGCGGAGCCGCGATCCCGCGGCGGTGTCGCTGAACCGGGTGTTGGACAGCGCCCGGCCCTCCCCCAGAACCATCAGCTCGACCAGCGGCTGCACCCGGGAGAGGAGCACCTCGCCCGGTGCGGGTGACGCGGTCCCGAGCCTCGCGATGCGGATCGGAGCGTCCTCGGGTCGATCGAGGACCAGCTCCAGGGAGCCGGGACGCCACTGGATGGTTCTGCTCGTCATCACGTTCCTTAAGCCGGACATATAGTGCGGTTCAGTCATGAAAGCGTTTATCAAGCAAGGTCGCAAGAGGACCAGGGGAAATGCTCTGATAACGCTTTCGAAACGTGAGCCTCAGCTGGCGGGGGGAGCCGCACTCTTGCGCATGACGAGGCGCGGGGTGGAGTGCGTCGCCTCGACGGGCACGCCGGCCAGCCGGCCGAGCAGGAAGTCGACCGCCATGCGTCCCAGTTCGGCGAAGTCCTGGCGCATCGTGGTCAGCGACGGCGTCCAGATCTCCGCCAGCGGGTGGTCGTCGAAGCCGACGACGCTTACGTCCTCGGGGACCCGCAGTCCCTCGTCCTGGAACGCCTTGATCACGCCGAAGGCGACCTCATCGTTCCCGCACAGCACCGCGGTCACGTCGCCGCGCCTGGCGAGGTACGCACCGGCCTGGAGGCCCGAGCGAGGGGTCTCGTCGCTCTCCACGATCTCCGGAACCGGAGCTCCCGCCGCCTCCAGGGCCTCCCGCCAGCCCAGCAGCCGCCCGCTCGGCCTGCCGGACGCCGGTATCCCCACGTGGTGCACGGTGCGATGGCCCAAACCGAGCAGGTAGTTGGTCGCGTCACGGGCGCCCGCGTGGTCGTCGAACAGGGCCCGCGGGATGCTCCTCCCCCGTCCCGCGGAGGAGACCGCCGCCGCGGGGATCGTCTCGGGCAGGGCGGCCAGCGCCCGGCTGCCCTGGATGTCGAACTCGAGCACGATCACCCCGGCGAGCGGCTGGCCGAGCGCGAGGTCCACGGCGACCCGCGCCGACTCCTCGTCGTCGCCGTCCAGCAGCGTGAGGGCAACCACCAGGCCGACCGCGCGGGCGGCCTCCTCGATCCCGCGAATCGCGCTGGCGTAGCCGTACCTGGTGGTGTCGCTGGTCAGCACGCTGATGATCGAGCGTTTGCCGGTCGCCAGGGCCCGCGCCGCGGCGTTGGGGCGGTATCCCAGCTCCTGGATCGCGCGCAGGACCTGCCTGCGCTTGTCGGCGCTCACCGGCGCGGAGCCGCTCAGCACCCGAGACACCGTGGGGACGGACACTCCTGCGACCCTCGCCACGTCCGCGAGGACGGGAGGACGGGTGTGCGAGCGGCGGGTCACACCGGTAAGCGTACATAGCAGGAGGTGAAGGCTTGGACGGGCGACTCCTGCGGCCGGATACGGCAGGTCGACGCGCCCAACCGGCCCCGCTGGACGCGATCTCCGCCGCCGCTCCGGAGGCGCACGAGGCGCCGAAAGCCTCTCAGAGCGCCGCACCGCCATCGCCCCGGCACACCCGCGACAGCACCGTACGGGAGTCCGAAGAGGCCCTGATGGTCACGCTCA
Organism: Nonomuraea sp. NPDC050691; assembly: GCF_040654455.1. Taxonomy (NCBI): domain Bacteria; kingdom Bacillati; phylum Actinomycetota; class Actinomycetes; order Streptosporangiales; family Streptosporangiaceae; genus Nonomuraea; species Nonomuraea sp. NPDC050691. The sequence continues at coordinate 19,708 of NZ_JBFAIA010000002.1, read as the reverse complement.
CGAAAGGAAGCCGTCAATGACGAGCGACCGGACGCCCCTGTCTCCCGTACGGGTGGACATGGAGTTGAAGACCGTCTCCGCAGGTACGCCGAGTCGCAGGAACGAGAAGTGTCGTGGATGATCAGGAAGGCGATCGAACCGCCCTGACAACGCCCGCGTGCTGGTCACTGCCGGAGCAGACCCGTGGCGGCCGATGACGAGCGGCCGCCGTCGCGACTTCCTGTCCACCCCTGAGGCTTCTCCATCCCCTGCGTATCGGGCGTCAGGAGTGCAGGACGCCGGCGCGGGCGGCGGCGAGGGCAGCGTCCGCCGCACGTTCAGCGTCGCGTTCGGTGACCGATTCGTGGGTGATGAACAGCCGGTAGTAGATGGGCGCGACGGCCGTTCTGATCACGTCCGCCACGTCGGTGTCGGCGGGGAGCTCGCCCCGCGCGACCGCCCGTCGTACCACTTCCGCCGCCTGTTCGTGGCGGGCGGCGAAGAAGGCGTGCAGCGCCTGCGCGGGCCCGCTGCTCTGTACGGCGGCCGACACGAATGCGGCGGAGATCGGCCCGGCGACCGGATCGGCGAACCCGCTTCGCACCAGCCCGGCGATCTCCCGCAGGTCCTCGCGGAGTGAGCCGGTGTCGGGCAGCGGCCACGGCTCCTCCTTGGCCAGTTCGAGCGCGTCGGCGATCAGGCCCTCCGCGCTGCCCCATCGCCGGTACACGGTGGTTTTGTGCACGCCCGAGCGGATCGCCACGTTCTCCACCGTCAACCCGTTGGAGCCGTGCTCGGCCAGTTCGGCGAGGGTCGCCTGTCGTACGGCGTCGCGCACGCGGGCGCTGCGACCGCCAGGACGTCTGTCCAAAATCTACTCCAGTTGCGTTAAGGGGAACTCTCCTGCTAGCTTAAAGCTACAGCAGTTGCGATTGGAGTTCCTCTGACTACACAGCTTTCCCTCCGGGGAGTCTCGAAGTCCTACGGCGAGCACCGCGTCCTCGACCAGCTCACCTTCAGCATCCGGCCCGGCGAGCGCGCCGGGATCGTCGGCGAGAACGGTTCCGGCAAGTCCACGCTGCTCAGGATCATCGCCGGGGTGGACCGGCCAGACGACGGCGAGGTGACGGTGGCGGCCGCCGGCGGCGTCGGCTACCTGGGCCAGACCCTCGACCTGCCCGGCGACCACACCGTCCAGCAGGCCGTCGACGCCGCGCTGGCCGAGCTGCGCGCACTCGAGCGCGACATGCAGCGCGCCGCCGAGGAGCAGGACCTGGCCCTGTACGGCGAACTGCTCACCGCCTTCGAGGCCCGCGACGGATACGAGGCCGACGCCCGCGTCGACAAGGCCATGCACGGGCTCGGCCTGGCCCGGATCGAGCGCTCACGCGAGCTGTCGACCCTGTCAGGCGGCGAGCAGGCCCGGCTCGGCCTGGCCTGCGTGCTGGCCGCCTCACCAGAGATCCTGCTGCTCGACGAACCCACCAACCACCTGGATGAGGCGGCGCTCACCTGGCTGGAGGACCGGCTGCGCGCTCACAAGGGCACGGTGGTGGCAGTCTCACACGACCGGACCTTCCTGGACCGGGTGGCCACGACGATCCTCGAGGTCGAGGGCGGCACGATCACCAGGTTCGGCGGCGGCTACACCGGGTTCCTGGCCGACAAGGCGGCCGCCCGGCAGCGCTGGGAGCAGGCCTACGCCGCCTGGCGGGAGGAGGTCGAGCAGGTCAAGGAGTTCGCCGCGACCACGGCACGCCGCGTCGCGCTGGGCCGCGAGATGAAGGACAACAACAAGATGGCCTACGACCGCAACGCCGGCCGCGTGCAGAGCTCGGTCGCCTCGCGGGTACGGCAAGCCACAGAACGCCTGCGCCGCCTGGAAGCCGACCCGGTACCGCGACCGCCCAAGCCTTTGTGTTTCCGCGGCAGGTTCGCGGGCGCCGGCACGCACGTCGACCACGGTGGGCTGCGGATCGAAGCGGGCGACCGGCTGCTGATCACGGGGCCGAACGGCGCGGGCAAGTCGACGCTGCTGGCGGCCATCGCGGCCCAGGCCGGCCGGCAGGCAGGCTACCTCGCGCAGGAAGTCACCTTCGACCCCGAAAAGACGGTCATGGAGACCTACGGCGGCGACCCAGAAGCCCTGCTCGCGACGGGCCTGTTCCACCGCGAGGCGCTGCACCTCAAAGTCGGCGCACTGTCCGAGGGCCAGCGGCGGCGACTGGCGCTGGCCGAAGTGCTGGCGGGCGAACACGACCTGCTGCTGCTGGACGAACCCACCAACCACCTCTCGCTCACCCTGGTCGAGGAGCTCGAGCAGGCGCTCGCCGACTACCAGGGCACGCTCGTGGTAGTCACGCACGACCGGGCGCTACGGCGCCGCTTCACCGGTAAGGAGATCTCTCTTCCATGTTGATCGACGGTTCACCGTACGGCATCACCTGCGGCCCCGACGGCGCGCTCTGGTTCACCCTCGTCCATCAGGGCCGCATCGGCCGGGTCGTGCCGGGTGCGGAACCCACGCTGTTCTCTCTCGATCCGGCCGACGGTCAGCCCACGGTCATCACCCCGGGACCGGACGGCGCGCTGTGGTTCACCGAGTTCGCCGGCGGCCGGATCAGGCGGATCACCGTGGACGGCGTTGTCACCACGTTCGAGGTGACCTCGCCGTACGGCATCGCCGCCGGCCCCGACGGGGCCATGTGGTTCACCCAACTGCAGGACGACCGGATCGGACGCATCACCCCGGACGGACAGGTGTCGTCGTACCCGCTGCCCGGCACCGGCGCGATGCCCTCAGCGATCACCACAGGGCCGGACGGCGCGCTGTGGTTCACGCTCAACCAGGGCAATGCGATCGGCCGTATCACGATCGACGGTGAGGTGTCGACGTACCCGCTGCCCACACCGGGCGCGGCACCGGTCGGCATCTGCGCGGGACCGGACGATGCGCTGTGGTTCGTGGAGATCGGCGCGGGCCAGGTCGGCCGGATCGACACCTCGGGCGCGATCATCGAGTTCCCGCTGCCCGACCGCGCCGCCCGGCCGCACGCCATCGTGGCAGGGCCGGACGGCGCGCTGTGGCTCACCGAGTGGGGTGCCGGCAGGCTGGCCCGTGTCACGACCGACGGGAAGATCGAGGACTTCCCGCTGGAGGGCGCGGAACCCCACGGCCTCGCCGTCGGTCCGGACGGGGCGATCTGGGTCGCGATGGAATCCGGCGCCCTGACGCGTCACAGCGTGTAGACGAGCGTGAGCACCTGGAACTCGAACTCCATCGCCTGGCCGGAGATCCCGGCCAGGTCCCCGGTCCCGGAATTGGGGATGATGCTCCCGTAGCTGGACTGATCGGAGCCGTCGGCCAGGCCGCCGTGCTGGATGACGAAGGTGCCGTGCCGACCGTCCAGCGCGCCCTCGATCCTTTCGGAGGCCACGTAACCCCCGCCCGCCGTTCCCTGCGCAGTGAGCACCTCGGCGACGCCTGTCCCGTCGATCGCGCCCTGGTAGCGCTTGTGGATCGTGACCCGGGTCAGCTTCGGGCCCTCAGCGGGCTCCTCATACACCGACTCGTCGAACTTCACGATCTCAAATCCAGCCTTGATGGTGCGTTCCGTCATGTGGCCGAGGTTAGCCGCTCCTGACCCTGCGGTCGCAGCGGCCCATGACGCCTTTGGTGCGGTGATTCCAGGCAGAGTCCTGCACTCCTGGGCGAGCTCGGCTGAGCAGGGCCTCCAGCAGGTCATCAGGGCTCGGTCCAGGTCCAGGTCGTCGACTGACCCATTTCCCGCTGCCGCTGCTGGTCACGGTGGTGGTCGCGGCGGCTGCGGGCCTGCTCACGGCGGGACGGACGAGCAACCGCAGCGGTGACGGACGCCGTACGCGGCCTCTCCCGTCACTGGCTCCCGGTCACACGTCCCAGGTGACCGGGAGGCTCTTCACGCCGTAGATGTCCGCGGTCTCCGGACGCAGGCTGACCTCCTCGGCGGGTACCGCGAGGCGCAGCGTGGGGAAGCGGTTGAACAGCGCGGGGAACGCGACCCGCATCTCGACGCGGGCGAGTTGCTGACCCAGGCACTGGTGGATGCCGTGGCTGAAGGCCAGGTGGCCGCCGTCCCGCCGGGAGAGGTCGAGTGTGTGGGGGTCGGGGAAGCGTTCGGGGTCGCGGTTGGCGGTGTTGAGGGACAGGATGACCGTCGTACCGGCCGCGATGGTGTGGCCGCCCAGCTCGACGTCCTCCAGCGCGACCCGGTGGAACTGCTTGGCGACGCTCAGGTACCGCAGCAGCTCCTCGACGGCCTGGTCGGTGAGGGCGGGGTCGGCGCGCAGCGCGGCGAGCTGGTCCGGGTTCCGCAGCAGCGCGAAGGTGCCCAGCGCCAGCATGTTCGCGGTGGTGTCGAAGCCCGCCGACAGCAGGATCAGGGCCATCCCCTGCAGCTCCTCGTCGGTCAGGTCGCTGTCGAGCAGGTCGCTGAGCACGTCGTCGGTGGGGTTCGCGCGCTTGGCGGCCACCAGCCCGGCGAGGTAGCTCTGGGTCGCGACGTATGCCGCGATCAGCTCCTCGTCGCCGGCCTCCCCGCCGAGGAACTTGTCGATGTTCTCCTGGAAGAAACCCCGGTCCTCGTACGGCACTCCCAACAGCTCACAGATCACGACGGCGGGGATCGGCTTGGCGAAGGCGGTCACCAGGTCGGCCGTCGGGCCGGCCTGCTCCATGGCGTCCAGGTGCTCGGCCGTGATCTGCTCGACGCGCTCGGTCAGCAGCCGCATCCGCCGCACGGTGAACTTGCCCACCAGCGGCTTGCGGTAGCGGCTGTGCTGCGGCTCGTCCATGAGCAGGAACTCGCCGGGCGGCGCCGGCGGCACCTCGATGTCGCCGTAGTCGACCAGCGGGTGCTGGAGCATCAGCTCCTTGCGGGAGCTGAACCGCGAGTCCGCCAGGACCGATCTGACCAGGTCGTATCCGGTGACCAGCCAGCCCTGGTGACCACTGGGGAAGGGGAAGCGGCTGATGGGGCCGTGCTCGCGCGCCTCGATCAGCTCCTTGGGCGGATCGAAGGGACACCCGGCCTGACGCGCCGTCGGCATCGCCGTGAGGGTGTGGACGAAATCGTTCATGAGCCTTCCTTCCGATGTGCAGGGATGCGGGCGGTTCAGGAGATCTTGCGGCGGTACGTCCTCATGGCGAAGACGTACGCGACGGCGAGGATGCCGACGCACCACGCGAGGGCGACCCAGATGTCGGTGCCGACCGGCTGCCCGGTGAACAGAGCGCGGATGGCGTTGACGATGGAGGTCACCGGCTGGTGCTCGGCGAAGAAGCGCACCGGGCCGGGCATGGTGGCGGTGGGCACGAACGCCGAGCTGAGGAAGGGCAGGAAGATGAGCGGGTAGGAGAACGCGCTCGCACCTTCCATGGTCTTGGCGGACAGGCCGGGGATGACGGCGATCCAGGTCAGCGCCAGGGTGAACAGGATCAGGATGCCGGCGACCGCGAGCCAGGCCGGCACTCCCGCCTCCGAGCGGAAGCCCATGAGCAGGGCCACGAGCACCACGACCACGAGCGAGATCAGGTTGGCGACCAGCGAGGTCAGCACGTGCGCCCACAGCACCGACGACCGGGCGGTCGGCATCGACTGGAAGCGCTCGAAGATGCCGCCCTTCATGTCCGTGAACAGCCGGTACGCGGTGTAGGCGATGCCCGAGGCGACCGTGATGAGCAGGATGCCGGGCAGCATGTAGTTCACGTACGAGGAGTCCGACCCTGTTCTGATGGCGCCGCCGAACACGTAGACGAACATCAGCATCATGGCGATCGGCATGATCGCGGTCGTGATGATGGTGTCCGGGCTGCGCGTGATGTGGCGCAGGGATCGTCCCAGCAGGACGGTGGTGTCGCCGAAGAAATGCTTGCTCATCGTTGTTCCTTATGCCTTCGTGCCGATGAGGGTGAGGAAGACGTCCTCGAGGGTCGGCTGCTTCTCGACGTATTCGACCGTGGCGGGCGGGAGCAGTTGCCTGAGCTCGGCCAGGGTGCCGTTGACGATGATCCGGCCCTCGTGGAGGATCGCGATCCGGTCGGCGAGCTGTTCGGCCTCGTCCAAGTACTGCGTGGTGAGCAGCACCGTCGTGCCCCGGTCGGCGAGCTCCCTGACGGCCTGCCACACCTCGATGCGCGCCTGGGGGTCGAGCCCGGTCGTCGGCTCGTCGAGGAAGATGATCGGCGGATCGCCGATCAGGCTCATCGCGATGTCGAGGCGGCGGCGCATGCCTCCCGAATACGTCGCCGCCTTCCGCCCGCCCGCGTCCGTCAGCGAGAACCGCTCCAGCAGCTCGTCGGCGATCTTGCCTGGGTTCTTGAGGTGCCGCAGCCGGGCGACCAGCACCAGGTTCTCCCGCCCGCTGAGGATCTCGTCCACGGCGGCGAACTGCCCGGTGAGGCTGATCGACTCCCGCACGTTCGCGGCCTGCGTGGCGACGTCGAAGCCGTTCACGCGGGCGGTGCCCGCGTCGGCCCTGAGCAGCGTGGAAAGGATCTTCACGGCGGTGGTCTTGCCCGCTCCGTTGGAGCCGAGCAGGGCGAAGATGCTGCCCCGCGCCACCTCGAAGTCCACGCCGCGCAGCACGTGCAGTTCCCTGTACGACTTCTCCAGCCCGTGCACCTGGATCGCCGGGGCTTGCTGGGTCGTCATCTCTCTGTCCTGTCCTGTCCTGTGGTGGGGTGGTGTCGCCGGCGGCGCGGGCGATGGCGCTGGTGAAGCGGTGGCGTTCGCGGGCCCGGTACTGGCCGAGGGGGTAGGTGGCCATGAACATCTCGGCGAACTCGATGGGGTCGTCGCCGAAGATGTCGCGGATCGCGGTGGCGTCGGCCGCGCTCTGTTCGAATAGGTCGGCAAGGTCGTCGTCGGTCAGGAGCTACTCGGCGGTGCTGACTACCGGTACAAAGTAGCACCGACTACCCGTACCTAGCAATACCGAATAGCTGAGGTGCAAAGCGGGGCTTGAGCGTGTGGGTACGGGGGCCTGATCGCTGTTTGTGAGCGAGTCCGTCAGCCCTTGGGCGAGGACGGGCTGCGTCGGCTCACTGAAGAATTCGATCGTCGCGGACGAGACGGCGCGCCAGCGACGACGAGTGCGCAATCGCGGAACTGTTCATGGCAGCCACCATCGCCGACGGCGCTGATACCGGCCTGTTGCCGTGCTGACATGGCTGTCGACCGGCACCGCAGCAGGCGGGCGTGGCGGCGCTGAGCGCCGCGGGCGACCGCGGCTGCGGCGGGAGACCGCCGGCGCCCCCTGGCGCGCGCAGCGGCAAGCCGGCTGCCGATGGTCAGGGGTTTGATGCTCTCCTTCGGCTCACCCGCCCGAAGAGCCCGTCGGCCCCGGTCAACGGCGTTACTTTCCGGCCGTGCCGGGTTTCCCGCTGATGGACTCCTGATAGATGTCCGCGTAGGTGGGCGAGTCCTTGATCAGGTCGTCGCAGAAGGCAGCGACGTCACTGCCGATGAGTTCCAGGACTCCCTTGCCGGCCGCGACGCCCTCCTCGAAGAAATCGACGATCCCTGACAGCAAGGACCCGTCAACCAAGTCGATCGGCCCGACCTTGAAAAGGTACTTCTGCATCTCCTTGTAGACGATCTGATAGTCCGGCGGGAGGGCCTTGACCCGCGCCATGTGCGCCCGCCACTGCTTCTTGCCCTCGATGATGTCCTGGATGCCCACGTCAGCCTCCTAGCCGGCCCAATTTCCTTGCGACGTTCTCGTTCAGCTGCTCGCGCCACCGGTCGCGATAGGTTCGACCACCTTCCCCGCCGGCCAGCGCCGCGCAAAAACCCCGGACGTCGTCACCCAGCACCTCGTGAACGCTCTGCCCATCGGACGCCGTCTCTTCGAGCAGCCCCAGGGCGTTGTCGAGAATCGGCATCAGGTTCCGGCCCGTGAAATCCCCGTAGGCAAAGAGATGGCCCTTGATCTCTTCCCACGCCGCCCGGTAGTCGGCCGGCAGCGCCTCGGCCCGGGCTTCGAACGCCTTCCATTCCCTGGTGAGATCGCTGCCGGTCATGGTCTCCCAGAACTTCATCTCCCGCCCTCCTTGAGGTTGTTGATGTGCGATGAGAGGTACTCCCATTTCGCCCAGAATGTTGCTAGTTGGTCGCGCCCCGCGTCGTTGAGCGCATAGAACTTGCGCGGCGGGCCCATCCCGGACGGTCGCTTCGTCACCTGGACGAGTCCGTTCTTCTCCAGGCGCAGCAGGATGGTGTAAACCGTCCCCTCGACGACGTCGGCGAAGCCGAGTTCGTTCAGCCGACGCGTGATGGCGTATCCGTAGGTCTCCTCGCTGCTGATGATCTGCAGCACGCAGCCCTCAAGCGTGCCCTTCAGCATCTCCGTCAGGTCATCCATCGCGGGTCCTCTTCGATCAAGGTACTTCGTGACACCGAGTACGACTATACAGTAGCACGGAGTAGTGAGTCCTTTTCAACCTGACGACGCAGGTCATCAGGGGCATGTGCCGGGGCCGGTCGGCATGAAGAGAGGCTCCCGGTAAGACAGCAGTCGACAGCGGAGCCGGAGCAGGCAGGGGTGAGGTGGCGATACTGGCTGGGCTGGCGCCCAAGGCGTTGACCGGCGGGCAGGTCGCCGTCTGGCGCGCCAGACGCGAGCACCTCACAGACGAGGTTCCCTCGCCGGTCCACGAGGACGAACACGAGCTCGGCGAGGTCTGGCAGCGTCTGCGGGCTCTATCAGCCAGACAGCGCGCGGTGCTGGTGCTGCGCTACTACGAGGGTCTCGCTGATGAGGAGATCGCGGCGAGGCTCGGCATCTCGCAGGCGACCGTCCGTGGCCAGGCCTCGCGCGGACTGGCCACGCTCCGCGTCCGCGCGGACGCACTCACGGGGAGATGGAGATGACAACCGAAGAAGAGCTGGCCCAGGCGCTGCGCACCATCGCCGATCGAACCGAGAAGGTGTCGCTCCGTTCTGAGCGTTGACGATGCAGGGCCGGTGAGGTCAGCGTCAGGCATCGAAGGGGCCCTCGTGGAGGTATCCAATTGTGTGACCCTGATACGTAATGACCCGATTGACCAGATGATCGCGCAGAGAACGGAACGCGGACGAGAGCTGAAGACGAACACCATGACCCGTCCCCGGATGTGGTCGGGTGTCGTCAGTTGCAGACCATTGAGGGCGAGGATCGCACACGCGCCTACTCCGATGTGACCCACCGCGGCACGGGCTTCGTCGCGGTCGCCGGCTAGGGACACGCCTTTCTGTACGGCAGCGTGGGTACGATCACCCGCCACTGGGCCGCGCTCAGCCCGCCCGCCTTCGCGCACACCGCCGCCGCCAACGCCTCCCCGCCCACGGCGTGCCGCCTGACCGCGCCGTTGCGGTCCACGGTCAGCACCGCCGACCCGTCGCCGGTGAACGCCACGTCGAGCGGCTCCCCGATCTCCGGGTCCTGTCCGCCGCCCTGGTCGAGCAGCGCGCCCAGGTCCGTGCCCGACATCACGTCGACCAGCCGCACCCTTCCCCCCATCTGAAGGCTGGCGAGCAGGTCCTCGCGCGGCGAGTAGGCGGCGGGGTCGCCGAACCCGCGCGCGGTGGCGAGCCTGCGGCGCGTGGCCACGTCCCAGACCGTCATCCGTCGCCGCGCGTCGAGCACCACGACCGCCTTGCCGGAGCGGGTGAAATACGCGCGCACCCCCTCGGCGTCCCTGCCGCCGCCGCCGAACGCCGGCCCCAACGCCTTGCCTGCGGCCGTCTCCAGCAGGTGAATGCGGTCGCCCGCCACCACCAGCGTCCGCCCGTCGGAGGAGAAGGCCGCGTACGTCGCCGCGCCCGCCTCGGCCGACCACATGCGCCGCCTGGTCTGCCGGTCCCACAGCTCGACCCCGCCCTTCTCGGTGACCACGACCAGCCTGGCGCCGTCGGGAGAGAAGGTCACGTGCACGGCGGACGTGCGCAGCGTGCCCTGGACGGCGGCCGAGGCGGTGTCCACGATCCGCACCCCGGGCCCGAACATGGCGACGAAACGGGAGTCCGGGCTGAATACCGCGTACTCCGCCTCCGGCACCGCGCCGACCTTCCTCCCGCCGACGGCCGACAGCTCGCCGTCGCGGACCACGAACCGCCCGTCGCCGCTCAGCGCCGCCGTGCCCACAAGGTGATCGTCGTCCTCGGTGGTCAGGTCGGCCACGTCCACCGAGAAAACCTGGTCGCCCAGCAGGTAGCGGAACGTGCTTCCGTCGAAGGCCCCCTGGACCGCCTCATTGAATCCCGCCCGTACCTGGACCGTGGTGAGCAGTTGCGTGTCCGACCTGCGCCAGAACTGGATGGATTCCGATGTCACCGTCGCGACGAGGCCGGCGCCGAACACGGCCTCGCCACCGTTCCAGGTGCCCTGGGTGCCGGCGCCGTCCTTGTCACCGATGAAGTCCTTCGCCCCGGTCCTCAGGTTGGTCAGCTCCAGCTGGCGACCGCGCCGTGCGGCCCGCCAGACCCCGTCCCGGCTGGATGTGCCCGCGGGGGCGGGCCCGAGCGCCTTGGCGGCGCCGGTTCGCAGGTCCCAGCGGGTACGCCGGTCAGCCTCCTGGAGCAGGACGGAATCGTCACGCTCGAACGCCACGCCGACCCACTCGTTCGGGAAATCCTTGGCAGTGGGGAAGACGTAGTCGCTGATCGGCCTGCCGCTGACGAGGTCCACCGCGGATGCGCGCCTGGCCGTCACGGTCACCAGTACCTTGCCCGACGGGCTCAGCGTCACGCTGTCCATCGGCTCGGCCGGCCGGGCGCCGTGTGTCCGCAGGAGCCGGCCGTTGCGCACGTCCCACGCGCGCGTCGCGGTGGAATCGGCGCTGATCAGCGTCCGGCCGTCGGCGCCGAGCGTGCGTACCGTGTCGCCCGCGGTCGACGGGTCGCGGAACATCGCCGTCTCGCGCTGCGCCAGCGAGGCCACCAGGGCCGCCCTGGTGGCCGGCGTGCGGTCCAGCCGCCAGGCCGCCAGGCTCGCCAGCATCGCCTGGCGAGGGTCGCTCCCGCGGGTCGTGGTCGCCACCCCCGCGAGCCTGGCCGCCTCCGACCTGGTCAGCTGCCCGGCGATCTGCTCGGCCCGGTCGTCGGCCACCGCGCTCTGCTGTACGGCCAGCCCGCCGGCCACCAGCGCGATCACCAGCAGCCCGCCAAGGCTCAGCGAGGTCAGCCGGGCCCGCCTGGCCCTGTGCCTGGTCAGGGTGGCCGCCGCGGACAGGAAGTCGCGTTCGGTGGGCGACAGGGTGATGTCGCGGCGGGCGGTGGCCGCCCACTCCAACGCGTTGTCCAGGTTGCTGCCCTGGAGCAGGTCGCCGTCCCGGCGTCCCGCCGTCTCCCAGCGTCGCGCCGCGGCGAGGATCTGCCGGTGTACGGCCAGGCCGTCGCGGTTGGTCTCGATCCACCGGCGGTACCGCGGCCAGGCCTGGGGCAGGGCCGGCCTGGCCAGCCGTACGCCGCCGTCCTGCCTGGCCAGGAGGTAGCCGAACACGTCGAGGATCCTGCGCACGGCGGCCACCTCGTGCGGCGCCCGCCCCCCGACGAGCTCGGCCAGTTCGGCGTGCCGGGCCGACAGCTCGCCCGCCTCGTCCACCGTCACCAGCCGCAGGAACACCTCGGGGACCAGCTCGCGCTCGGCCGGATCGAGCATCGTGTACGCCTGCTCGGCCAGCGTGCCGAGCGCGGGATCGTGCCCCTGCGCGCCGATCCCGGCGGCCCGCTGGCCGCCCTGGGCGAGCAGGCGGGCGGTGTCGAGGTCACCGTCACCGCTGACCAGCGCCAGCAGCAGCTCGCGGGCGGTCGGCCGCTGGGCCGGCTCCTTGGCCAGTGCCGAGGAGACCAACCGGCGCAGCGTGCTGGGCAGCGCGGACAGGTCGGGGGTGGCCGACAACACCTGGTGCATGACGCTTCCCAGGTTCTCGGCGTGGAACGGATCACGGCCGGTGGCGGCGAAGACGATGACGGCTCCCCAGGCGAACACGTCCGCCGAGGCGTCCGCTCGCTGGCCGATGAACACCTCAGGGGCCATGTAGGTGGGCGTGCCGCTCACCACGCCGGTCGTGGTGAGCGACATCTCGGCGGTCCTGGCGATGCCGAAGTCGATCACGCGGGGGCCGTCCGGGCCGAGCAGCACGTTGTCGGGCTTGAGGTCGCGGTGGATCACCCCGGCGTCGTGGATGGCGGTCAGCGCCGTCGCGATGGCGGTGGCCAGACGGTGCAGGTCGTCACCCGCGAAGATCCTGCCCGCCGTGCGCAGGCTCGGGCCCTCCACGTACTCGCTGACGATGTAGGGACGCGGGCCCTCCAGCTTGGCCTCGATGATCGGCGCGGTGCAGAACGAGGCCACCCGCTGGGCGGCCGCCGCCTCCCGGCCGAGCTGGGCCACCTGGTCGCCGTACAGCACCTTGATCGCCACCCGGCGGCCGTCCTCGGCATATGCCTCATACACCACTCCCTGGCCGCCGGCGCCGAGCCGCCCTGCCAGCCAGTAACGACCGAGCCGCTGAGGGTCTCCTTCGATCAACACGCTCGGTTTGATGCACTCATCACCGACGAAGTTCCGCCCAAAATACCCATGTGCGCATCGCTCCTTCTGAGCGATCCCATCCCTGGGACGCGCCGGAATGGGCCGTCTTGGGCCCTACGCTGCGGCGGACGGAACTCGAAAAGAGTGCCGAACCCTTCTCGAGCTGGATGCATCCAACCCTGAGTCGCAAGTCGGTCCTGGCCAGCCCGTACACCTCCACCATCAGCCGGTCGCCGGCGCGTGTGACGTCCATCATGGAGGTGCGGCCATGTGCCGCATCGTGTAACGGCCGGTGTACCGGTCGAGGACGGCAGGATCGACGGTGACGAAGACCCGGCGGCTGGGCGACTCGTACGGCTCGCCGCGGGCGATGGCCGCCAGGGCGGTCTCGATCTCGGCGAACGCGGCGTCTCGATATTGGAAAGCACGGTCACGAAGAGGTCGTCGCGACGGTAGTGCGCTGAGACGCTGACGAAGCCGATGGTACCGCCCGAGCTTTCGACGCGGTCGCCGCGTACTGCACAGCGGTAGCCGTAGCCGTAGCCGATCCCGTCGGCGGCGGCCGTGTTTGGCACGGCGTGCTCGTGTTCGGCGTGGCCGTATCCCTTGGCGAAGAGCCGGGGGGCGAGAAGCGAGGGCTGGGCTATCGCCAGCGATCCCGGGAAGCGATCTTCACCAGGACGTCATCGTCGCTACTCGGCCACACTCGTGAACGGCCAACAAGGGGCCGTTCTTGAAACGGCCGGACTGAAGTGACGGGATCCCGTCTGATCATCGCGATCAGGCGGGATCTTGTCGTTGTTCAGGGGGTTTCCCGAATCTGGTTAGTCCGGGGTCGGGGGTGCGCCAGAGAGTAGTCATCCCCTTTCCACGTACCTCTTCAGCGCCTGGTTGAGCGCCTGAAAGTCTGTCCTGGTGCGCTCGATCAACGCGCCGGCGAACGGCACCAGCAGTCCTGCGAACATCTCAGCCTGCACCATGCGGGTAGCGCCGGAAGCGGTAGATGTGAGGACGAAGCTGTGCTCGCCATCGAAAATTCCATGAACGGCCAGCCGACCGATCCAGCGCAGTTCGGAACCGGGGATGGCGGCCAGCACGGTCGGCCGGAATGTCATCGGACGTCCTTGGACCGGGAACATCCTCAGGGTGAGCCTGTTGCCGATCGCCAGTCGACCGGACGCCTCTCGGATGAACGGATTCCAAGCCGGATAGCCCTCCAGATCCGCCAGGGCCGACCAGACCGCCATCGCCGGGGCATCGATCTCGATCGAGGTGGATATCTGCTTCATACCGGCCGCTCAGAACATGCCGTGGGGAAGCTGCGCCGCTTCCGGCACCGGCTGCACGACATCCCAATGCTCGACGATCTGCCCGTCGACCAGCCGCCAGATGTCGACGACGGCGACGCCGCGCGGGTCGTCGGCCGTGGCCATGTGGTAGTGCATCACCACGTGATCGTCGTCGGCGATGACCCGTCTGAGGTCGAGCCGGGCGCGGGCCACCGGCGTTTCGGTGATGAACGCGATGAACGCCTCACGCCCAGAGGGATTTCCCGGGCTGTGCTCGATGAAGTCCTCGTGCAGGAGGGTACGGAGCACGTCAATGTTCCCTGCCGCGAACTGAGTGAAGCCGTGGACGGCGAGTTGCTTGTTGCGTGCGGCCTTGCTGCTTTCGCTCATGCGGCCACCGTGCCAGCCGATGCCCACCGCCGTCGATTACATGCCATGTAATCGCGGTGATCGACGAGCCGGGACGATAATCACTCGCATGATGCAGGGCCGACCGATCGGTGAGCCGCTGCGCGAGTGGCGGCACCGTAGAAGGCTCAGCCAGCTCGATCTGGCGATTCTGGCGGAGGTGTCGGCCCGGCACGTCAGCTTCGTGGAGACGGGTCGCACCATTCCCAGCAGCGCGATGGTGCTGCGCCTGGCCGAGCATCTGAATGTCCCGTTGCGGGAACGCAACCGTCTGCTGGTCGCGGCCGGGCACGCGCCGGTCGTTCGGGAACGGCCGCTGGAAGATCCGCATCTGGCCTCGGCGCGCGATGTCCTGGAGCAGATCCTGCGGGGCCACGAACCCTATCCGGCGCTGGCTGTGGACCGCCGCTGGAACCTGCTGTTCGCCAACGCGGCGATCGACGTCTTCCTGGAGGGGGTCGACGCTTCGCTGCTGCGACCGCCGGTCAACATGATGCGGTTGGGGCTGCACCCGGGCGGGTTCGCGCCCCGGCTGCGGAACCTCAGGCAGGTCCGCGCTTACCTACTGCCCCGGCTGGCCCGCCAGGTGGCACGGACCGGTGATGCGGAACTGAGCGCGCTGTATGAGGAACTGCTGTCATACGGTCCCGAAGGTGGTCCGGCGCCGCCCGATCCCACCGACATCGCGCTGCCCATCCGCGTCCGTCACCGGGGAGCCGAACTGTGTTTCATCAACACGGTGACGACGTTCGGCGCCGCCTTCGACGTCACGCTGGAAGAGATTGCCGTTGAAGCGTACTTTCCCGCCGATGACGACACCGCCCGTTTCTTCCGGACGGGAACCGGCGCCGTTAAATGAGCGGCACGACTGACGAGCAGGAGGGTGTTCCCTCGGGAAGCGATCAACTCAGCCCCTCCTGCGCTCCAGGCACGCCGTATTCGGGAACGCCCCCACTCGGTGCGCTGGCCGACCACCCCTCCCTCGCGAGCGTGTACCGCGCCCTTGCGGAGTACGAGAAAGTCCAGCGCTACCCCGCTGTCGAACAGGCCCGCGACGAGTACGCCTCCGCCGGCCGTAACGTGAAGGCCAGAAGGACCAGCTTGCCGAGCAGGACGCCGTCCGCGAGGACCTCCTGGCCTTCGCTGCTTTCCCCCGCGAGACTGGCGGCAGATCTGGTCGAACAGCACCGCGCCAACTCCCAGGGTAGTTGTCCAACTACCCTATGCTCGCAATCGCCTGTGGCCGTCTTCGTTCGGTGGTTCAGCGAAGGGTGGGCTTGGACTCCTCGGTGATGGGGTAGCGGGGGGCAGGGGTCGCGGTGGCGCGGCGGGGAAGGATCAGGGCAGCGAGGATGCCTGTCAGGGTGAGTGCGGCCGCGACGTAGACCGCGCTGCGCAGGCCGTCGGCGGTGGCGACGCGCACGGCCTCGCCTGTCAGACCGGCGAGCCCGGAGGTGGAGACGCCGACCAGGATCGCCAAGCCCACGCCGGTGCCGATCTGGAGGGCGGTGTTGGCCATGCCCCCGGCGGCGCCCTGGTCCTCGTCGGCCACGCCGGTGCCGGAGGCGCCGAACATGGTCGGGTAGATCGTTCCCATGCCCATGCCGTAGACGACCATGCCGGCGAGGATCGTCCAGTACGAGCCGTCCGTGTGCATGCCGACGGCCATCAGCGCGCCACCGCCGGAGCCGAGCAGCAGGGCGATGATCAGCGTCGCGCGGGCGCCGATGCGGATGATCAGTCTTTCGGCGACGAAGTTGGCGATGCCGATCACCACCGAGAGGCTCAGGAAGGCCAGCCCGCCCTGCAGTGCCGAGTAACCGAGCACGTCCTGGAAGTACAGGGTGAGGAAGTAGACGAGGTTCTGCATGGTGCTGCCGAAGGTGAGGATCACCAGCAGGCCGGCGCGGAGGTTGGGATTGGAGAACAGCCGCAGCGGCATCAGCGGGTTCGCGGTGCCCGCCTCGATGATGACGAACGCGGTCAGCAGCGCCACCGCGAGCACGGCGGAGGCGACGACGGAGGGCGCGGTCCAGCCGACCTCGGGGCCCTGGGCGATGGCGAAGACCAGCAGCGTCAGCCCGGCCGTGCCGGTCAGGGCGCCCGGGATGTCGAAGCCGCGTCCCCGTTCGCGCGCGCCGTCGCGCTCGAGCAGGACGAACGCGCCCACGGTGCCCGCCACGACCAGCGGCACGTTCACCAGGAACACCGCCTCCCAGCCGAACGCGTGGGTCAGCACACCGCCGAGCAGCGCGCCCAGGCTCAGCCCGCCCGCGCCGGCCCCGGCCCACACGGCCAGGGCCCGGACACGCGCTCGGCCTTCGGTGAACCTGGTCGTGACCAGGGAGAGCGTGGCGGGGAACAGGACGGCCCCGCCGATTCCCTGGAGGGCCCGTGCGGTGATCAGTGTCGCAAGCGAGGTCGCCAGGCCACCCAGCAGGGACGCGCCGCCGAACAGCAGCATCCCCAGGACGAACATGCGGCGGCGGCCCAGCAGGTCGGCCGATCGGCCGCCCAGCAGCAGGAAGCCACCGAAGAAGATGGCGTAGGCGCTGACCACCCACTGGGTGGCGTGATCCGACAGCCCCACCTCGCGTGCGATGTCGGGCAGCGCCACGTACACGATGGTGAAGTCGAGCGAAGTGATCAGACTGGAGAAGGCCAGCAGGCCGAGAACCCAGCGTGGCCTGGCGTCGGTGGTCGCCTTTTCGGGGGATTTCATCGCGGTCTCCTCAGGAGGTTCGGGGCAAGGCTTCGGTATGCCGCACAGGGGCGTTCGGCCGGGGCGTCCCGCAGGGTGCGGGGTCACCAGGTTCGGGTCAACCGCATGCTGGTCAGCGGTGGGTGTTGGCGGGTGTGTCGCCGTGGGACTCCAGCAGCCCTGCGAGCGTGGCCGCCAGATGCCGACGCTCGTCGGCGTCGAGACTCTCCACGAGGCGGGCCTCGTTGGCCAAGTGGAGGGGAAGGAGCCGGTCGATCACCTCAAGACCCCGCGGAGTGAGGCGGATCTTGACGGAGCGGCGGTCGGTGGCGTCAGGCGTGCGGGTGACCAGACCCTTGGCCGCCATGCGGTCGACCCGCAGCGTGATCGCCCCGGTGGTGACGAGCGACGCCTTGAGGAAGGCCTTCGCGGTCAGCTCGTAGGGCTCTCCCGAGCGCCGCAGCGTGGACAGGACGTCGAACTCGCCCGGTTCCAGGCCGTGCTCGCCGAGAAAGTCCTTGATCTCCTTGTCCCAGAGCCGGGACAGCCGCATGAGCCGGCCGACGATGCCGATCGGTGAGACGTCGAGGTCGGGGCGTTCCCGACTCCACTGCTCCAGCACCGTCTCCACCGCGTCTGCCATGGTTACCTCCCTCCTCGCCAGATAGGTGAGCGCTCACTTAGTTGACACTCATGCAAGCGCTAACTATCTTAGCACTCATCTAATCAGACCTCATTCAAGGAGTGGCCATGTCCTACCCCGACCCCCGCTACTTCGGTCAGCACGGCGAGATCAGCGCCACCTTCAGGCCCGCGACCAACGCGCCCGACTTCGTCTCCAAGCCCGTCGCCACCGACGGCCCCAACGTCGCCCAGGGCACCGCTTACCACTACCTGTCCACCACCGTCTCCACCGGCGGTGAATACGGTTTGTACCGGGTGGACATGGGCCCCGAGGCGGGCGGCCCCAGCACGCACTTCCACAAGTCGATGTCAGAGTCGTTCTTCATCCTGTCCGGCACCATGCGGCTGTTCGACGGCCGCCGCTGGATCAACGCCACCTCCGGCGACTACCTGTACGTACCGGTGGGCGGCCTGCACGCCTTCCGCAACGAATCCGGCGAGCCCGCCTCCATGCTCATGCTCTTCGCCCCCGGCGCACCCCGCGAGGAGTACTTCGAAGGCGTCACCAAGCTGGCCGGCCTCAGCGAAGAAGAGCGTGCGGAGTTCTTCCTCCGCCACGACAGCTTCTTCATCTGACCTTGGCCGGCCGACGCCATCGCCTCCACCGACGCGCGCTCCAGGTGCTGCCCGACATCGGACGGTCAGCTCCGAAGCCGGTTCCGGCGCCAATCCAGCACACCCATCTACGAAGCGAGCACTCCATGACCAAGGTCGCCGTTATCTACTACTCCTCCACCGGCAACATCCACACCATGGCGAGGGCCGCGGCTCAGGCCGCCCGGAAGGCGGGCGCCGACGAGGTCCGCCTGAGGAAGACCGCCGAACTGGCACCCACCGCGGCCATCGAGAGCAACCCGGCCTGGGCCGAGCACGCCGTCGCCACCGCGGACGTCGCCGAGGCGAGTCTGGCCGATGTGGAGTGGGCCGACGTCATCCTCTTCGGCACCCCGACCCGATTCGGCCTGCCCGCGGCGCAGCTGAAGCAGTTCATCGACACCACCGGCGGCCTGTGGTCCGAGGGCAAGCTCGTGAACAAGATCGTTTCCTCGTTCACCTCGACCTCGGCCAGCCACGGCGGCCAAGAGAGCACCCTGCTGGCACTCAACAACACCTTCTACCACTGGGGTTCGATCATCGTCCCGCCCGGCTTCGCCGACCCCGTCCAGTTCGACCCGGCCAACGGCAACCCCTACGGCGCGAGCAGCATCTCCGGCAACAACCCCGACAACGTCGCCGAAGCCAACCTCGCCGCCGTCGAATTCCAGGCCCGCCGCGCCGTCGAGATCGCCTCCGCACTGCGGCGCGGGCTCGCCACCGTCTGACCCAAACCGCTGGCGACCCGCCCCAGAAAACCCGGCGGCACGACGGTGTCAGTCGCCGCCGAGCTCGAATCGGCCGTCCTCCACAGCCGTGAGCGCGGACGCCGACAACCGTCACCGATCGATGACGGTCCTCTCGCCGCAGTATTCTCCGCCGCGCCGGCGGCGACCTGGGTGCGCGTGGCAGCCACTCCTTCGAGAACATCAGCCACTCCTTCGACACGAAAAGGATCACCATGACAGCCACAACCGACAGCCCGACCCAGGTCACCGTGCTCGGGCTCGGCTCCATGGGCTCGGCGATCGCCCGCACCTTGCTGGAGCGCGGATATCGCACGACGGTCTGGAACCGGACCGCGAGCAAGAGCGCACCACTGGCCGAGGCCGGTGCCGTGACGGCCGCGACGGCCGCGGAGGCGGTCGCGGCGAGCCCGCTCGTCGTGGTCTGCCTGCTCGACACCCCAGCGGTCGAACAGGTACTGGAGTCCGTCGAGACCGCGGTCGCGGGCAAGGTGCTGGTGAACCTCACCAGCGGCTCTCCCGCCCAGGCGCGGGCGAACGAGCAGTGGGCGCGTGAGCGCGGTGCCGATTACCTCGACGGAAAGATCATGGGCGATCCGCCCTACGTGGGTACGCCGAACGTCCTGTTCCCGTTCAGCGGCTCCCGCGACGCCTTCACCGCCCACGAGTCGACGCTGCGGGAGCTCGGCACCGTCACCTACCACGGAGAGGACGCCGGGTTGGCCGCCGTGGAGTTCATGGCCCAGGTCGCG